>DAOUTP010000216.1 GCA_030626645.1 Candidatus Cloacimonadota bacterium | reverse complement strand
TCATCCATCTATCGATGTATTTATCACGAAGATGAGGGAACCGGTTAAAATGCTCTCCAACTAACCAAGAAGCAATTCCATCCACACTGTCCCACCACGATTTTGTGATAATGAGCTGCTCGAAAAGATCAATAAAATCTTCATCCCACTTTTTTGTGAATTTTCTTAATAAACCAATTGCAATGTACTGAAATTCCCGTTCAGGTAGATCCCACAGGTCCGAAGTGATCTGCTTCAATTCCGATATTTCGGGTAAACCATTTTCTTTTATGAAATCTCTGAATAACTCTTTTCGTTCAGGTGTTTTAATTCCCAAATATGGGAAAAGATTCTTCATGTATTTTGCCATTGGTTCGGCGTTGACAGGATTGGCATTTGCTTTAAATAATTTTACTAAAGGCTTAATATATTTGTGCATTGATCAATCTCCAAATTTATAACCAAGTTTTAGAATATCAAGAACGAAAAAAGGATTAGTAGCCTGATCAGTAAAACCAGAATACCTGGAGCCATAGAATTGATCATTCTCACCTAAAATATAGTATCCAATTTTAAAAGTACTTTCTATAAAAATATTCTTGTTTATATTCAAACCAAAACTCATACTTGAACCAATCCCCATTTTAAAGATTGATTTTTCTTCATAACTATAGATAATTGGTGAACCTTCGGTAACATTTTTCCCGGGTAAACCGGTTAGATAAGTATTCCTTATTAGATATCCGCCGTTAATATAAAATTGGTGTTTATTAATAAATGGGATTCTTCTTTCGTAATTAAGATTAACATCAAGAATTTGATAATATGGATCAAGTTCAATTTTACTTTTATAATAATAGTCCAATTCTATTCTTACTCTATCATTAATAATGTTACTTATTGATATACCAAATTGTAACGGGTTGCCTTCTTCATAAGAAATAAATCGGTAAATATCTGTATTAAATGAAATCGGTCTTGAATGTTTTTCGGGAATTTTATCCTGACTGTTTAAGCTTATCAATTTTATAAAGAGGAAGAGAAAAATTAAATATCTTTTTGGTCTAAAAACAACAAATTGAAATTTTCCTAACATTCATACTCCAAGTTTTTTAAATGATTCTGTTCGTTTTTTAAACCTACTTTACCTTCTTCAAAAGCAGATCTGCAATTCCCATATTATAACCGACAGATGAAAATATGATTTCATTTTCTTTATTCAAAAGAAAAATAACCGGATAGTTTTCGATATTTTCAGAAATGATCTTATCACCCTTCATAATCTTGAATTTTTCTTTCAGATTATCGAGGTCGGCAATCGCTCTAATTTCGGAATATAAAATAAGCTCAGCATTATTTTTTTGAAATTCTTCTGTTTTTGCAATAAGTTGTTCCAGCATTCTCTCTTCCGGTTCGGAAGGAATTTCTCCCCGCACAAAAATAAGTTTAAAAGCAACCGAATCGCCTTCTTCAACAATTTTGATCATATTCTGTTTAGTTTGCTCGCTCCATTTATCAGAATTATCAAGATATTCTTTAGGTGTAGTTAATTCGATTCTTACAGAATCTAATCCTTCGATTGATTTGACTATAATGTTCGCATCACCATTCCCATTTCGCACGAATGATTCGATATAAATATTGTCACCATCTTTATAACGGTAATCTGCTTTATAATCGAGCGAATCATTTTCACCTTCAAAATATGTGTTGGAAATCACTCCTTCTTCGTTTAATTTTGCAATCAGAAAATTTTCATAAGAATCAGCTTTCACTTTTTCTCCATCAACAAAGATGGAAATCGTAATAAATTCTTTGTAATCCTGCTCTTCTTTTTCCTCTTTTTCTTCCACTGCTACAAAGTCTTTTCCATCAAAATATTCCAATCTTCCTTTCCATTGAATTGGGACACCAAGCAGCTTCAAAGTGCAATTGATCAACTTTGTACGGTAAAATTCAGGAACGATCTTCATATTTAGAATATCGTCTGGATTGAGACTTCCGGAAAAATATGTCCACACAAAATCCTCATCGACTACTATTTTTTTATCAACCCATTTGATAACTTTCTTCACTGTTTTGGCAGGATTTTTGCAGATGAGTTTTTCGATTTTGGGATAAAAATCTTTGTGCCAACCGTTTTGCGGGGGAGTGGCACTTCGCCAGGTGAAACCGATAACATTATCCACAAAAATGGAATCTGGAATATCCGGGAAATTATTTCTCGCTTCTTGGAAAATATCCACAACCGTTTGAATTGCGGTCGAATCCGGGATTTCACAAAGCTCTTTAATATCCCACTTTTCTATCATGTCCACAATAATTTCGATTTCCTGCGGGTCGTTGGTTTTTTCTAATAAATATAGAAATTGTTTTAAATTACCGGCAATATCATCACACTTTTTCAGAACTTCTTTCCTGTTCTTAAAAAAAGTGCTGTCCTGTTTTTCTAAATTTTTTGATAGATCATAATACTCTACAAGCTCGATGCTGTTTTTCTGATTGTTAAGTCTATCTTTTCTTTTAAGATCAGCATTTTCCCTCATCAATTTATACTCATCACCGAGAACTTCCTTTTGCTCGGTATTATCAGAATTATCAAAAGGGATAGGGAAAAGAAAATCAAATTGCTCATCAATACCATTATTTTCTGATAATGTTAGTTCTAACGAATTATTTTCCATCGTATTCAAAATGGAATATCCCAGCTTATCATCTTTGAAAGTAGTAACAAAAACAGTGCCTTTCCCCAGCGGAATATTCACCAAACCTTTTTCATCTGATTTAAGTTCTGTTATGGGAAATAATCCTCCGTAAGTAGCTGCATAAAGAACTACCGTAGCATCCGTTACAGGTTTATCATTCGCATCTTTAACTTTAATCTGGACATATTCGAAATCGGTATAATATTCTATCGAGCTGATTGTTGTAACATTGTCTTCTTGTTTAATTGTATTTTTGCTTTCATAATTTCCAAAAGCTCTCGAAGTGATCAATGTTGCTCTTTGGCTAGTTTTTGTGAACCAAGCTTTGTTTAACGAATTAGCCGGTTCGGCTCCACCTGTATATTTCCAACCATCAGGAGTCCAGATTTCTACCCAGGCATGATTATTATTTGTGAAATTCCAAAAAGGAACACTTGCTGTACGTGTAGGAATTCCCACGCTTCTGGCAGCGGCAATATAAATTATCATCATCTCTTCACAGCGACCAATACCTCTTTTTATGGTTGTGAAAGGCGCCTGATCTCTGCCGCTGGTTTGTTTGAAAGTCATTTGTTCCAAAGCCCATAAATTCACCAAAATTGCAGCTTCCTCTATATCTTCAACATCTTCTACGAGCGGTTTCAATTCAGTATAAAATTTTTCACGCCAATCCTCC
>DAOUTP010000211.1 GCA_030626645.1 Candidatus Cloacimonadota bacterium | reverse complement strand
TTCTAGATCACCAATATTTTTTTCTACACCGTCTATGATAACTTTGATCTCTCCATCATCAATTGTAACTTCCACATTCTTTTCAGATTTCAGAGATTCACTTTCTCCGATGGTAACAACAATATCCAGTTCTTTTCCATCTCTTTCAATAGTAAGAGTAATTTCATCCCCAATTTCTTTGCCTTTTATTGCTTTTCCGATTTCAAGGTTTTTATCTTTTTCCACAGCAACAATTATATCTCCATCTTTCAATCCGGCTTTTTCAGCTGGAGTTCCTTCCAGAACCTTTGTGATCGTTGTTTCTTTTGTTACTGTTTCTTCACCATCTTTTATGGTTTTCTGTTTTTTTAGATCCAATTGTACACCGATCCACTTGTTATGTCTAGGAAGGTCATATTGGTAGAACAGAACATTTTCAGGTTTATTGAAAACATCAAATGATCCATCTTTTTCGGAGAAAAAATAATTTAATTTATCTTCTTTCTCTCCCAAAACAAGCTTGATTTTTTTTGTTTTCTTCCCTCGGAAGATCTCAAGAGTTATCTCCTCTTCCGGTTTATAGTTTTTCAACATCTTAATTAGTTGATCTACGGTGAATATCTTCTCATCAGCAAATGTTAAAAGCACATCTTTATCTTTTAATCCAGCTTCATCAGCGGGAGAATCCTTCACAACTTGACTAATCATTATTCCAAAAGATTCTTTAATTTTGATCTTCTTTTTCACTTTTTCATCCAAATCAATCAAGAATACACCCATGTAAGTTCTTTTTGGAATTTCCGGAACTTTTCGTTCTTCCAATTCCAGAATACAAGTTTCTGTGTTCTCTCCTCTTTTAAAAGTAATTTTAACTTTCTGCTCAGGTTCAAAGAAAGTAAGTATCTTTTTTACTTGATCGATAGTGTATATTTTATCCCCATCAATCTTCAAGAGTATGTCATTGGCTTTTAACCCAGCTATCTCTGCAGGGCTTTCTTCAGTAACTTTTTTAATCAGAACACCATATTTTTCTTTTGTGTTTTCATCTAAAATAACTCCCATTCTAACCTTTGATTTTGCAAATAATGGAATACTGATCAGCATCATGCTTATCAATGCTATTATTATAGTTTTTTTCATTTCTCCTCCATATAAAAAATATCTGAAATAAATCATTTCACTTAAAAGCTGACTTCACGCAGTTGTTTCTTCCTCTCCGGCTTATCAAATTCAGAAATTATCATAACAGCTTGTGAATCCCGGGATACGTATTTCCGAATGAGATAAGTCTTATCTTCTCTATATTTTTCTGGATCGATCCTGTCTCTTAAATTTGGATTATGAATAGATGTGTAATAAAATTTATTATCATCCTCAGCAAATCTTTCAAAAAACTCATCGTTAGAATAATTTGCATTTCCATTTCCGTTTGATGAGGTAACTTCCTTTTCAAATGCAACTTTATTTGCCCTAATACTCAACTTTGGAAAAATAATAACTGAGATCAAAAGCACAACCATAAAACTTGCAAATGCAATGGAATAGTGGTATTTTCTTACATATTCACTTTCTCGACTGTGATATTTTCTTACCAATTTACTTCTTAAAACCTGTTCAAATTGATCATTCTCAATTTTCGGCACATTCATGGATAATAATTTATTCTCAAGATCTTTCATTATCGATCTCCTTTTCAATTCTTATTCGTAATTTCTTTAGAAGTCTATGCGTTTGAACTTTTACAGCACCCTCTTTTTTCTTTAGGATCTCACTAATTTCGGCATAACTAAGCTTCTCATAAAATCGCAAAGAGATCAGGTTCTGTTCATCTGGATTCAGTTCAACTTGGAATTTCTCAACTATAGAATAATCAATTTCAATTGGTTTTCCCTTTGGCAAATTCCACTCAAAATTATCATGTATCCTCTTCTCACGTTTCCTTTCGTAAAAAAACTGACTCAATTCACTTAATGCAATACGATATAACCATGATGAAAATCCGCAATTTCGGGAATCGTAAAAACGGAAAATTGATAATCGCTTCATAGCTTTAAAAAAAACATTGGATACGATCTCGTTGCGGACAGACTCTTCTTTCACTCTATGAAATATAAAACTATTGATCTTTGGATAATACTTACTATAAAGAAAATCAAACTGGTTGATATCTTTTTTAGCATTGATGATCATCTCTCGTTCTCTATCCAAATCTAATTTCCTTATCCTTCTTCTAATATTAAAACGCAAATCCTTATTTCAAGTTACAATTTATTTATTCAATAAGTTCTACAAGTCAAATAAATTTTGCTTATTCACCATATCATACCAATTTATAGTAGTTTTAACGTTATTCCATTCAGGTTTGGAAAAAAAATATTGCCTGTTTTCTTTCGATTATGATTTTTGCCAATGATTAATCATATTAAATATTTAAGGAGATAAAAATGAGACGATTATTGATATTCATACTAATTATTATTCCAATTTTGATTTTTGCGAAAGAATATACGCTTGAAGAACTGATAGATATTGGATTAGAAAAATCATACGATATTAATCTGGAAAATGTTAATTACCTAAATTCGCAAAGCGAACTACGAAGCAGTTGGATCGGGTTACTTCCCTCAGCAAGCATTTCTGCAGAAGGTTCTAAATACTTTGATACAAATTTGGATTGGTCAAAAAGTGCTTCATTCCAATTAAGTAAAAATATAAGTTTGAACGAACCAAGTTATTATGATGTAAGAACTTCTATCCTGAATAAAAGAAATGCTGGTCTCTCTTTGGAAAGTAGAAGAAAATTGATCGCATATACAGTTTTCAATAAATATCTGTCAGTGTTGGAAGCACAAAAAAATCTGGAAATTCAAAAAGAAAATTTAATTCTTCAGCAAAAGATCAACGATCAAGTAGAAGTACAATTTGAAACAGGGGATAAATCTGCTTTGGAATTGCAGCAAAGTAAAATATCTCTGATTGATTATGAGATAGCTGTAAATGAAGCGATGAACAGTCTTATGAAACTTAGAAAAGATCTTTTCAACTATCTTAATATCAACGATGAAGAATTTGAGCTTTCTGCTCCAGATATTGATATCACAATAGAAAGTGCTGAGTTTATTACAAATATTGCACTTCAGCAAAAAGAGAATTACTTAAAAAGTAGTAAGATAATATTGTTGCAACAAAAAATGAATTTTCTGCCTTCGATCTCAATGACATATTCAGTAAACCATGATGATCCAAATGATATTTATGATTTTGAAAATTATGATAGAACGAGTAATACACTTTCGCTAAATGCCAGTTATAATATCTTCAATTTATTGGAAACAAGAGAGTTGTATCTTCAATCAAAGAGAAATCACGAGCTTCTAGAGATAGATCTTGAAATCACAAAAGAGAGTAATATTATTGACT
>DAOUTP010000198.1 GCA_030626645.1 Candidatus Cloacimonadota bacterium | reverse complement strand
CCCAATGTTTTGCTCCTATTGAAAAAACATTCTGCTTAACTTTTTGTATTGCCATTTTTCACTCCCTTCTTAGCTATTTACTTTTAGCAAATTCCTCTATTTTTTTCATTCCACATTTTGACATTTGGGACAGAAATACGTTGAACGTCCCGCTTGTTTAGTTTTCTGAATTTCAGCACCACATGCACAGGTTTTTTTACCATAAACTTTCAGGAAATTTTGAAATTCACCTGTCTTATCTTCCACACTTCTATAATCGGAAATCGTTGTCCCGTTGTGTTTGATCGCTTCTTGTAGAACAATTTTCGTTTCCGACACAATACTTTCTAACTGTTTTGTTTTAAGTTTGTTGCCCGAAACTTTCGGATCTATCTTACTATGAAAGAGAATCTCAGCAACATAGATGTTTCCTAATCCGGCAATAACACGTTGGTCAAGCAAAATATTTTTGATGGGAGCTTTTCTATTTCTCAGTTTGTTTTTCAAATATTCTGTGTCAAATTCTTCAGATAAAGGTTCTACTCCCAGCTTATGTAATGCTTCGATTTTCTCATTACCTTTAACTATTTGAATTTTACCAAAAGTTCTTACATCATCAAATATTAATTTAGTCTTATCCGAGAATAATATTTCTGCTCGTGAATGGGAAGTGGTATTATTCAGATCTTTTTCAAATATTAATTTGCCTGTCATCCTAAGATGAACAATTAATTTCAAATTTTTTGATGTTTTTATGATAATGTATTTCCCTCTTCGTTCGGCACTTTCAATTTTACCAAATTCACATATTTTTAAGTCATCATCAAAGATAAAGGTTCCTTGTCTTTTCTCAATTATTGAAGAAATAGTTTTAGAAATTACTATTTTATTCAATCCATTAATTATTGTTTGAACTTCAGGTAATTCAGGCATTATTAGTCCTCTACTTTCTCCAAGCAATTCTTGCAGATACCCCTTAAATTAACGTGATGTTCAATAACTTGATGACCTTCTATATTTTCATTTTTTAAACATTTAAAAGTTTTTAAGACATCATAGATTCTCCCGCATTTAGTACATTTAAAATGAATGTGTGGTTCTTTAGTATATTCATATCGAACTTCATTTTCAAATAGAGAAAGAGCTACTAAGACACCTTTTTCTGTAAAGGTTTTTAAAGTGTTATATACTGTTGTTTTTGAAAGTGTAGGCATTTCATCCGCCAATGCTTGATAGATCATATCAGCTGTTGGATGTGTTTTATAATTTTGAAGATATTCCAGGATCTTTATCCTCTGCATTGAGGGTGCTATATCTTTCTCTTTTAAAATCTCAATAATATTCTTCATCACTTCTCCGTTGTTACAAATACTACTTTGTAACGATTACAAATTTGTAATTAATCAATTTTACGTCAAGAAGAAATTTATATATTTTTATTCTCACCTTTTTTATTGACATCGTTACTGATGAAAAACTAGTTTATATGTGAGAATAATTGGAGGAAGATAATGGATTTGGAAAAACTTTCAAGAAAACAATTGATCGGAATGCTGGATGATTTTGCCAAAAACTGGTTAGCGCACGATGGCTTGTGGTTTCAGCAGGTGGAAAAGAATTATGGAATTGAAAAAGCAATAGAGCTGGATACGGAAGCCTGGAGAACATTTACCAAAATCGAAGCGAAACGGATAAAGCAGCGGCACAACATTCCAGAAAATAGCGGTTTGGCAGGTTTAAAAAAAGCTCTTTCTTACAGACTATATAGCAGATTAAATATCCAAAGTTTTTCAGAAGAAACCGAAAACTCTTTCGTCTTTCAAATGAATAGATGCCGGGTGCAGTATGCCCGAAACAAAAAAGGGCTTCCCGATTTTCCGTGTAAAAGCGTAGGAATTGTAGAATACAGCGAATTCGCAAAAACAATCGATGCACGCATAAAAACTACTTGTATTGCCTGCCCCCCTGATGATCACCCTGAAGAATTTTATTGTGCCTGGAAGTTTTCAATAGAAGAATAAACAGTTGAATAATAATTTCGAGATCTAAACTTTCCGAATCTTATCTGAATGATTCCCTCTGATTGATGCTTCGGTAAGATACCGAATTCATCAAATACATTGTTCTTGATATTTTTCCTGTTTCAGATTCGATTTTGCCGCAACATAACGAAGCAAATTCAATAAGTGCTTTTTGTATTCGCTGTTTTCAAAAATTTCCAAATTCTTTTTTGCTTTCTCACTGTAGATCTTTGCTTGTAAAAGCAGATTAACATCAAAATTTTGAGGTTGTTCATCATCCAGATAATCATCAATAAGTTGATAAGCAATCCCAAAGTTTGTTCCAAATTCTCCCAATGCTGATATTATAGTTTCGTTTGCTCCAGCAATTATTGCACCGCATTTACAGCATGTACTCATTAACTCAGCTGTTTTTGCATCCAAATATGCAATGTATTGTTCAAAATCGGCATAAGGTGAAATGATCTCGTTGATCTCACCTTGACACATCTTTTCCACGCACTCGGAAAGGATCCCTGAAATTTTGGGAAACTTGAGATCATTCATTATTAGAAAGGCATGTGAATAAATTAGATCACCCGCCAGAACTGCAATCTTGTTATTAAATTTATGATTCATCGTAATCTGTTCGCGACGATGAGATGATTCATCTATAATATCATCATGGATCAAAGAAGAATTATGTATTAATTCCAAGGCTGAGGCAAGTTGTATTTCATTCTCAATTTGAGTGTTCTTTTCCGCAAGTCCTTTGGAATTTATTGATCTGACAAGACCGGCAGAAAGTAGAACCAGGATGGGACGTAATCTTTTGCCGCGGATATCAAAAAAATAATTAAAGACATTATGAAGATCGATTTTGCTATTAGTAACCGAAAGAAGTCTGTTCTTTAGCTCATTTTCCAGCAGAGCAAGTTCCTTTTTCAGGAACACAAAATTGCTTTCTAACCAGATGTTTACATCTTCATTCATATTAGTTTATCCAATACATATCCTAAGCTGAAGAGAATCCCAAAAAGTAAATGTAACACAATTGTTGAAGCATTGGCAGGCAGAAGTTCTGTGATTTTTTCATAGTTTTTGCGAGCTACATTTATTGCTTTGAAGCAAAGTGGCAATGTCAATAATATCGCGATTGTGTAAAATGGAAACATCTTCAAAAGAATTCCAATCGAAACCCAGATATAATTGAAAATCAAGAAAACATAGAAAAGCCTGATTGCTTTGGCTTTCCCAAAAAGCACCACTAAGGTATTTTTTCCGATCTGTTTATCTGCATCATAATCTTGAAATTCATTAATATACAAGATCAACCCGACTAAAATGCCAATCGGGATAGATGCAAACAATGGTTGAAAAGCATGATTTTGCGCCATTACATAATAAGTTCCATAAACGATAAGTGGACCACAGGCGATTATTGTAATTATCTCTCCGAAGGCAGTATATCCAAGTTTAAGAGGTTTGGCAGTATAAAAATATCCAATAAAAAAACCGACCATCCCAATGTATAAAATAACGTTACCTTTAGTTAATGAATTCAAATAGAATCCAATAATTGCTGCCATCGTAAAAGAAAATAAACCTGCACTCAAAATCGCTTTAGGAGATAATTCTTTATCCTGAATGACGCGGGAACCTCCACTGAAGACGTTATAAT
>DAOUTP010000181.1 GCA_030626645.1 Candidatus Cloacimonadota bacterium | reverse complement strand
TTCTTCAATTGCATTAATTCCGCAATCTACACTGATAATAAGTTCCGCACCATTTTCTTTGAGTTGATCAACTCCACTCAACGATAATCCGTACCCATCGATCATTCTATGTGGAATATAGTAATTAATATTAGCACCGATTTTTTTTAATCCAAGATATAATAAAGCAGAAGAGGTTGTACCATCGACATCATAATCACCATAGATCATGATTAATTCTTTGTTATCAATAGCCGAGATAATCCGTTCAGTCGCTTTTTTCATATCTTTGTAAAGGAACGGGTCGTGCATATTATTTAAATCGGGATAGAAAAACTCTTCAATGTCGTTAATTTCTGTAATTTTTTTTCTGATCAACATTTCTGCGATCATCTCGGGGCATTTTATTGTTTCAACAATATGTTCTTTTTGTAGCTGCTGTTCCTCAGATAGAGGTTCAAATATTTTCCACTTTTTTTGCATATATCATTCCTTAATTAAATAAATAAGCGTCAAAGAAGATATTAAGCCGAATTCTGTAAATTGCCTAATAAGCAATCCAGTGTCTATTTCTCTAAACCGGATATTACTATACCCACCCGGGTTCATTACTGACCGGTTTTAGCTGCCTACCCGAGAACTTAACAAGCCGGACCGACTCTCATTCTCCTATTTGGCATTGCACCGGATAAGGCTTTCCTAGCTTCTCGATTCACACCGAGAACTGGTGGTCTCTTACACCGCCATTTCACCTTTCCCAAACATCAAATGATATCTGGTAGTTTATTTCTGTGGAGCTAGCTTTCTGTTACCAGAACTTCCCGTTAAGAAGTATCCTGTCCTTTGGTGTTCGGACTTTCCTCTCCGTGTTTCCACGAAGCAGACACTTTATCTTCTTTGACAACACTAAATATATTATAATTGAGTTACAAGAATTCTTCCGCAACTTTCACAATAAACTACAGAATTACCTGCTTTTATGTCAATAGCAACTTGAGGTCTAATAGTATATCCACAGCCACTGCATGCATTTTTATCATTAAACACAACGGCTTTACGATTTTTATTTTTTATTAAAGCTGCATATCTGCGGATAAGCTCTCTCGGAAGATCTTTTGCTAAAACGTTTCTCTTTGCTTTTAGATCTTCGATATCTTTTTGTACTTCCTGAATTTCTTTTTCAAGTTTTTCTTCATTGGCCTTAAGCTCATTAGAAGCATCTTTTTGTGTGTTTTTCTCTTCTTCCAAGCGATCTTTAAGTTCAGCTTCAGCTTCCATTAACTCTATCAATTCATCATCAATTTCCGAGTTCTGTTTCTCCAGATGATTTATCTCGCTGTTAAGAGCTTTATATTCTTTGTTAGTCTCAATAGTAAGAAGTTGATTTTTATATTTTGTAATTTTGGTGTTATTATCAGCAATATCGAGTTCTTTTAGTTTTTGATCTTTCAGATTTTCATCAAATTCAATTTTTGTGGCTGCCACTGTTTCATCTGCATCTTTTAGAGATTGCTTTAAGCTATTCAATTGCTGAGGTAATTCTTTTGTAAGAATATTTTTCCCACCAATGATCGTATCAAGCTTTTGCATTTGAATTAATTTCTCTAATTGCTTTTTCATTTACACCCCTCAAATCTTTTAAAAAACAAAAAAAGCATTTACCGGATGGCAAATGCTTTTATCATTTATACTAATAATCTTTTTTATCTATTGTTTTAATCCACAGATACTTCACTTTTCCTACACCCACTAAATATTTTTATTAACAAAAGATATTTGATGCTATTATCTGTCAACTTCATTTATCTCCAAACCGGAATCATTAACTGATATTTCAATATTATCTTTTTCCTCGGAAATCTCTAGTGTATCTTTCAAGATCCTTATCTTTGAATTTGGATAAGCTTTTTCCTTAATGATAATTTGTAGAGAATCGTTATTATGTGATTTCTCTATTTCATTATTGAATTCAGAATGTAATTCTTTCAATTTACCAACAAGTGAAGATATTAATGTTTCATCCACTTCCGAATCATTTCTTGCCTGAGTGAGTTTATTTCCGGCTATACGGATCTGTTCTTTTAAAAATGGTGCAATAGCAATTTCCACTTCCGTAAGAATTCCAAGAGGACTCCCAATTGAGAAGACATCCAAACGTTCGCCACTTTGGATAACACCTCCGGAAATTGAACTATTATTCCCTGCTTCTATTGTTCCATTTGCATAGATCAAACAATTTCGAGCATTCTTGTTAATCGTAATTTTTCCGGAAGCAACAATTTTGGAACCTTCAGTATAATCAAGTATCACATCACCATGAACAATAATTCCATCAGTCATGCAATTTCTGATATTACCTTTAACCCAAAGATCACCAAAAACTTCTAAACTGGAATTTGAAATAACTCCATCAATTGTCGTATTTCCAAAGATAGTTTTAACTGTATCGTGAATATCCTGTGACATAAAGTTGGTTTTTACACAAATTTTGTTATCATGATCTAAATATGGATATCCTGCCTCTGATGATAATATCTGGTTTGTTTCTGCTGAGTAGTAAACATTATTTCCTAAAATATCTTCCACATTAACAGGAAGTTCATGCTCCGAAGAAACTTCTTTACCAAAAATATCAATTCCGTCCGCTTCTGACTTTTTAACAGAAATGTCTGCAAGAGGTTGATCTTTCTCAACTTTCTCAAATTGAGATAAAGCATCCATTTCATACTGCTCATCAATATTTATACACGATTCGAGATTAAATTTGTATGTTATTCCCGACTTAGAAGTTTGCACAGAAGCCAAAGCAATTAAAAATGGCTTACCTAATTCTTTTATTAACTCATGTTTAATATTATATTCTATTGCATCTTCTAATCCATTCTTTATTCCAACAGAAGAAAGAAGAGAAGATATTTCCTTCTCATCTATCATAATAGCAATGTCTTCTATTGTGAGATAAGCAGAAAGATCATCTTTTGAAATTGTTAAATAAAGTGTTTTATCCGAATTTGTAAAAACTTTTCCGTCAACTATATCATCCATTAAGCCTCCAAAAGCGAAAAACATAAATAAGCTCTCGTTTTTTTGCGTCAACTTTTTTCTTATGTAATTGATTGATTGACATATATTTTAAGGAATATATCTATGCTTCATATTTCTATTATAGGAGAGTGTAAAATGTATTCTACTGCTGTTTTAGGCTGTGCATGGGGAGATGAAGCAAAGGCGAAGATCGTAGATGTTCTGGCAAAAGATGCGGACTATATTGTTCGCTTTCAAGGCGGGAATAACGCTGGTCATACCATTAAATTAAAAAACAAAAAATTTGTGTTTCATCTCGTTCCTTCCGGCATATTGTATCCGGAAAAAACATGCCTCATCGGAAGCGGTGTTGTTATTGATCCATTTCAATTATTAGCTGAGATGGAAGGATTAAGGTTGCAGGGAATTTCATTTAAGAATAGATTTTTCATTGATCCAAGAGCTCAAATCGTACTCCCCTTACATCGGGAACTGGATGGAAAAGCGGAAGCGAACAGTAGTCAGACAAAAATTGGAACAACCAAACGCGGGATCGGACCATGCTATTCAGACGCTATTGCACGTTATGGAATTCGTTTTGGTGATCTATTCGATAAAGAATATTTAAAAGAACGCTTAGAAAATATAATAAAATTTCATAACTATCCAATTTCTCAGATTGATACTGTTTTCAATGATCTAATTGCAATTACAGAAAAGCTAAGACCATTTTTGAAGCAGATCCCATATTTATTAAATAATGTTACGGAGAAAAATATACTTTTTGAAGGAGCTCAAGGAACATTGCTCGATGTTACATTTGGCACTTATCCGTTTGTTACCTCTTCTCATACTATTTCCGGCGGAATAGCTATTGGAGCAGGATTTGGTAAAAATGTTGATCGTGTTGTGGGTGTTTTTAAAAGTTATTATACCCGGGTAGGTGAAGGTCCTTTCCCTACAGAATTGCACGATGAGATTGGAGACAGAATAAGAATACAGGGAAATGAATTTGGTTCTACAACTGGTCGTCCAAGG
>DAOUTP010000331.1 GCA_030626645.1 Candidatus Cloacimonadota bacterium | reverse complement strand
CTTACTTCCACAGAGAATAAAATAGCTTTTGCGCGTCAGAGCTACAATGATCAAGTATTGTTCTTCAACAACAAGATTCAGATGTTTCCGTCCAATATCATAGCTGGAATGTTCAATTTTGCAGAGAATGAATTTTTTGAGATCGAGGATGAAGCAGAAAAAGCTGTTCCGAAGGTGGATTTTTCATAGAGTTACCCTGAAAAAGTTTCTTCCAAAAACTCTTTCAATTGACTCTTTCAGGGTTAAAAAGTGAAAGAAATAATACATTGGTAAATAAACCTTGAAATTATTAAGCAAGAAGATGATTTGAAGGAAACATTTTCAAAGTTTTCAAAGTACGGAATTCTGGTTACCAATCCCCAGATTGGTAATCTACACACATTTCCAAACAGGGGTTTGGAAACGAGATCAGAATGTAGGGAATTTAATAAATTATGTGGGAATTAATACGAGCAAATAAGCGCAAATCTCTGTTTCTTTTTTTTGTAATGGGAATTTGTCTGTTGGTTCTGGGATTCTTCATCGGTGGAGCTTACGGTGGTGAAGGTGGTGGATTTACGGGACTTTTCATAGCCTTTGGAGCATGGATACTAATGTCAATGATCAGTTACTACAGAGGGGATTCCATTATTTTGAAGATGAGCAAAGCGCAAAAAGTTTCTTACAATGTTCATCCTCAGCTTTTCAATATTGTAGAGGAAATGAAACTTGCTGCAAATCTTCCGGTAATGCCGGATATTTACATAATCCCTGAAGAGGCTCCGAATGCTTTTGCCGTAGGGAAAAAGCCCGAAAATTGTGCTATAGCAGTTACGGCTGGACTTCTGGAACGTTTAAACAGAGATGAGCTTCAAGGTGTTATCGCCCACGAGATGTCCCATATTCTGAATCGTGATGTTCTTTTCATGACCTTCTCGGGTGTTCTGTTGGGAAGTATCGTTTTCCTTTCTCACGTATTCCTCCGAAGTATGTGGTTCAGCAGAGGTGGAAGCAGATTTAGAAGTAAAAGTTCCAAAGGCGGCGGACAGCTCCAATTGATCCTGATAGTCGCAGCAGTCATTATGGCAATATTAGCTCCTTTATTGGCACGATTATTATATTTTGCAATTTCCAGAAAGCGTGAATATCTTGCCGATGCATCTGCGGTCAGGCTCACTCGTTACCCCGAAGGATTAGCTTCCGCTTTGGAAAAGATTTCAAATAACCATTCTGAAATGCTAACAGCCAATAAGGCTACTGCCGCTTTATATATCGCCAATCCGCTCAAACCGAAAGGGATGAAACTTTCTGACTTGACAAGTACCCATCCACCTATGAATGAAAGAATCCAAATTCTACGCAATATTTCTCACGGTGCAAATTTTATGGATTATCAGAATGCTTTTGTTTCCGTGAAAGGAAAACAAAATATTATTCCGCCATCGGGAAGGAACGAAAGTAAGAAAATAACTTTGCGTGCATCATCAATTGCTTCTCAGCCAAAATCTGCAAAAAAAAGCACTCGCGATCTTGGTGATCTGATGAGAGCAGTGAATAAATATATGTTCTTTTCCTGCGTTTGTGGATTGAAGATGAAACTTCCGCCGAATTTCAAAGAAGATAAGATCAATTGTCCTCGCTGTGGCAGAGAGAATCAAGTCCCAATCGCTGAATTAGCAGTGATGTCTGGTATGATTGCAGGAAACGAGAAAAACGATAACATCCGTAATAATGAACAAGCAGATCAAGATTCATTTGTTTATAACAGAACCGGCAAAGGTTGGGAATCTTTCAGTTGTCGCTGTGGAAGTCCTAAACAGCTATCCCCTGCTTTCAATAAATCTTATTTTATTTGTAATAAATGCGGAAGAAAGATCGTGGTCAAAGGTCCATAATATCTTATCATTGTGAAGAGTATAACAACATGGCAATCTCTTCTTTCCTTCTTTTAAGTGCATTACAGTTTGAGATAGCTTCGAAAGGAACAGCATCCGGCAACTGCCGGACGCAAAGACATCAGTTTTAGATATTAATTTATTCTTATTATTTATTCTAAACACATTATTTTTATTACAGTACATTGTTATCATTTTGATAAAGTTAATCTCTTGTTTTTATCAAATATATCATTTTAAATTCCATTTAAACT
>DAOUTP010000005.1 GCA_030626645.1 Candidatus Cloacimonadota bacterium | reverse complement strand
GTAAAGATAATAAACAATATCAGGAATGGAGTGAAATAAAGTGAGAGATTTTGCAGAAATGGTAATTTAAGATATTTTGAGGCAATAGGAAGTGAAATTGCCGAAAGCAATGCCAGTATGATAACTGATCCGAAAATGGTCATGCCGAAGAACCTAATTATCTCAGTTAGAAAATTCTTAGATTTTATTTCTCTGGCATTCAGAATCCTATCAAAAGAGGAATTAATGATCTGAAACAGAGAATATGAAGTAAATAGCAGAATGAAAAAACTGATCAGATTGAACGGAGTTCTTTTACTGGCGATTTTAGCAATATAATCAAAGATCATTTCAGCAGACTCCGGTACAAAAATAGATAAAGCCAGTTCAGAAATCTGTTCTTCTGTTTTCATGAAAGATAGATCAGGGAGGAAAAAGAGCAGAAATATAATAAACGGAATAAATCCCAGAAGTGTAACATAAGTAAGTGCTGCCGATTCCTTGAATATCTTATCTTCATTATATTTTTTCCAGAACAATTTCAGAAAAGATAAAATTTTATTAAATATATTTTTCATTTATTCATACCTCAATGCCTCTACTGGGTCTAATTTACTGGCTATTATGGCTGGAACAATTCCCGATATTAATCCTACTCCTGCTGAAACCATCAATGCAATGAATATCATTGCGATCCCGGCTATAAGTTCGATTCCTAAAAAATTACTAACAAGATCAAGCAGTGATAATCCTAAAAATATCCCCAATATCCCGCCGATTGTTGTTACAAGAATTGTCTGAACAAGGAATTGGATGAAAATATCTCTTCTCCTGGCTCCAACTGTAAGTCTTATGCCAATCTCACGAGTACGTTCCTGGATAGTTGCCAGCATGATATTGGCAATTACGATGGCGCCTACTAATAATGAGATCACACTTATTACATAAAAAATCATTTGGAACATTTTTTGGTTCTTAGCCATTTCTTCGGCTTCTTCTTTAGCAGATTCAACTTCAAAAACAGGTAATCCTCTGCGCAAATTTAGAATAATATTACTCAATTTTTCACGTAATGCCGGAGCACTTTCTGCATCTGTAGCTTTAAGCGTGAAGCTGGAAATGTTATCTCTTCCGGTTCCCTTGTTTATCATTGTAGTTAGGGGAACAAATGTACGTCTGTTCAAATAGGAAAATGCGTTATCATTACCAAAAGCCCCACTGTTTTTCATATAGCGGAAAGCCATTATACCAATTACTTTCAGTCGTCTTCCATGAATGGTTATTACTTCGCCTACAGCATTCTTATTACCGAAGAGTTCTTCTTTTACAGTTGTTCCAATTACCACTACATCGTTAGATTGATCTATATCGAATGTGCTGATAAATCTGCCTTCCTGCACATCCCATTCCTCGATCTTGGAAAAATCAGGAAGAACTCCGTGAATGGAAGTTCTATAATCTTTATCTTCGTAGGAATGACGTGTCCATTGGCGTTGTTGCGGATTGAAATATTTAGCTTCAGGAATGAGAGAACGGATCAATTCAAGTTCCTTCCATGTAAAATAATTTCTTACGTGATCAGGTTTATCATATTGCCAATTTCTGCTTACGGTTATTTTACTCAATCCACCACGTTCCATCATCCATTTCATGGTCTGGTTGTTTATGCCTTTTACCAGTGCCAACACCACGATGATAGACATAGTTCCCAATACGATTCCCATTACAGTAATAATGCTTCTTACCTTACGAGACCAGAAATCTGAGAATCCTACAATGATATTTTCTTTAAGAGATATTGCCATCTTGTATCAGTCCATCAACAATATTTATTACTCTGTTAGCACGTCTTGCAACCGCTTGATCGTGCGTTACTATTATAATTGTATGTCCTTTATCATTAAGATCTGAGAATATAGAAAGTATGTCTCCACCTGAAGCTGTATCCAGATTACCGGTTGGTTCATCAGCCAGAATTATGGATGGATTATTCACAATAGCCCGGGCAATTGCAACCCTTTGCCTTTGTCCACCGGAAAGTTCGGAAGGTTTATGCTTTAAGCGGTCACCCAGTCCAACTTCTTCTAATACTTTCTTTGCAGTACGTGTTCTTTTTCTTTTGCCATAACCAGCATACATCAGAGGTAATTCAACATTCTTAAGAATATTCAAATGGGGAAGAAGATTAAATGTCTGGAACACAAAACCTATCTGTTTATTGCGAATTAGAGCAAGTTTACCTTTTTTTATTTCGCTTACAAGCTCATCATTAAGTGAATAATTGCCGTCGGTTGGTTTGTCTAAACAACCTATAATGTGCATTAGTGTAGATTTCCCTGAACCGGAAGGACCAATGATAGCTACAAATTCACCTTCCTTTATAGAGATATCAACACCATTTAATGCCGGCACTGTAATTTTGCCCATCTTGTATTCTTTCTTCATGTTCTTAATATTTATGATATTAGACATTACAAAACCTCTTTTTAATATTAGGGGAATAAATGAACATGTACGTTTGTTGTCAAAATAAAAATAGATTGCTTCTATTTTTTAGGCTGATTCAGAGTAAGCATAAATAATCTTATTGACGGATAATAGAAAGCTTATTAAATTTTGCACAGTATATGGAGAGCAAATGAGAAACTATTTAGATATCTCAGGTTATATAAAATTAGAAGGTTCGAAATCAATTTTCAACCGAGTTCTAATAATAGCATCATATCTAAAAAGTCCGATCAAAATAATCAATCCTTCAAGTTGTATAGATATTGAAACGATGACCGATAACTTGTGTAAACTGGGATTGAAGTTTGATAAATCGCCTGATACCTGGATCGTTACTCCACCTGCAAAACTGAGAAGGAAAGGTAAACTCTTTATTCGGGATTCCGGTACTTCATACAGATTTTTAACTGCAAGAGCAGCATCAATACGAAGATCACAGTATATTATTAATATTTCAGATCAGTTAAAACAAAGACCGATAAAACCATTACTGGATATTCTAAATAAAATGGGTGCTGCCGTAGAATACAATGGTGATTCTCTGAAAATAAAGGGTACACTCCCGATAGGTGGTATTCTTGATGTTCCAGCTGATATTTCAAGTCAATTCATTAGTTCGCTGTTATTGATAGCTCCATCCTACAAGAACGATCTGGAACTTTTTCTGGAAGGTGAGATCGTATCTCGTTCCTATATTGATATGACGATCAAGGTTATGCAGGATTTTGGTGTTATTGTTGATTTTGACGGCAGCAGGATATTTATTCAGGCAGGTCAGGAATATAATGAAATTGATGAATATACAATAGAACCGGATTATTCTTCTGCCTGTTATTTCTGGGCTTTAGGAGCCTTGAGCAAGTCTGTGGTTTCTACAAATACACTAAATAAAATATCTTTGCAGCCTGATTATCAGTTTTTAACAATTTTAGAAAAGATCGGAGCAAAGATCGAGATAAAAATGGATAAAATTAATGTTAGCAAAGGGGAATTGAAAAGTATTTCGGTTAATATGAGGAATATCCCTGATCAGGTTCCCACATTGGCAGTGCTTGCTCTGTTTACTGATTCTAAAACAATAATTACAGGTATTGAGCATTTAAAGTATAAAGAATCAAATAGAATAGAAGCACTGATCTCTGAATTATCACGCATTGGCGTTAATATATCATATTATAATGGGATATTAATGATCAATCCCTTAGATAGAATCCCTGGAAATGAAATATTAGCTACTTATAATGATCATCGTCTGGTTATGGCATTTCATATTTTAAAGCTGATATTTCCTCAACTTTCAATCACAAATGCTTCAGCTGTTGCTAAATCTTATCCGAATTTTTTAAATGATTTGAAATCTATAAAGAGCTAAAATCTTAATATTCTTGACATAATTCTTTTAGATTAGGATAAAACGTACATGATTAATTTAAATAACATAATTATTTTATCGGGCGGGTTTTCTGAAGAAGCGGATGTATCTAAAGCCACTTCCAGAGAGATCGAGAAAGCTCTTAATGAACAAGGGATAAATACTACCCTAATAGACCCGGCAGAATTTAATTCTTACTCTAAAATGATAAACAGGATAAATGAGCTTAAGCCTGATTTAGTTTTTAATGGTTTACATGGTGCTGAAGGTGAGGATGGAAGTATCCAATCGCTTCTTGCTTTGGAAAACATAACATTTACAGGTTCTGCTCAACGTGCAAGTGCGATCTCAATGGATAAATATATCTCTGGAATTCTTGCGGAGTATATTCAAATTAAGGTTCCCAAACGTAGGCTTATTTATAAAGACTACGAATATGATTTCAATCTTATTTTTCAGAATATCGATTTTCCAATAGTGATTAAACCCAATGATTCCGGATCGTCTGTTGGAATTAGTATAATCAACAAAGAAAGCGAATTATATGAGGCTATTAAACTTGCTTTTAAATATAGTGATAAGGTGATTATTGAGCAATTTATAGATGGAAGAGAACTTACGGTTACTGTTCTGGGTGATGAAGCGTTACCGGTAGTTGAGATAATTCCAAATGATGGCTGGTATGATTATATAAATAAATATACAAATGGTAAAACGATCTACGAGGTTCCTGCTAAACTTACCAGTGAAGAAGTTAAAGCAATTCAGAAACAAGCTCTGGATGTTTTTGCTCTTTTCGGGTGTGAAGTTTATGGAAGAGTTGATTTCCGCTATGATGGTGAAGAATTCTACTTTCTTGAGGTTAATACTCTGCCCGGAATGACGCAATTAAGTTTAACTCCAATGGCTGCCAAAGAAGCGGGCATAAGTTTTAAGGAACTTCTTTTTAAGATAATTGAACTTTCATTAAATCGTTAATTTTTCTAAATCGGAGGGAAAAATGAAAAAAGTCTTATTTTTTCTAATTTTTACAATGTCCTTAAGTCTTTTTGCTCAAACATATGATTTTACTTTGACTGTATCACCAATGCACTGTACTTACAATGTACTGTATCCTGCAAATTTCAATCCTGATGAACCGGAGTTACAACCTAATTTATTCAATCTTACAATTAATGGAGCTACAACAACTAATGCGGTATTATACTGTAAGATGATCTGGGAGGATGAGTATGCAGAAATTACATTAACACCAAGTAATCCGGGGCAATTTCCAACAAATCTCACTAGTTCTCAAATCATTAATTCAGATCCAATGGGTTTTACAACTGTCCAAACTTTTGATAGTTTTCTGGATAATATTGAAGATCTGATCATTGATACCGGAAGAATGCCGGATGGAAATTACATCTTCGAGATTGGCATATATAACGAAGGACAAGAAGGTGAAGATGCTTATTTGCTTTCTAATAAAGTAACTGCAATTGTTGTAATTCGCTCACCTATATCAATTTCTCTTATCACTCCGGGTAATCCAATTGGATTGGGTGTAACCAATATTTCAGAACAATATCCAAATTTTATCTGGTTTTCCAACCTGAATGATTATACAATTATGATCTATGAATTGGATGGAATGTATGATACAATTGAAGAGATCGAGATGTTAGAACCTCATTTTGTTGAGACAGGTATTACAGGAACAAGTTTTTCCTATCCCCCCAGTGCACCGGAATTTGCATATAACAAACCTTATGCCTGGCAGATCTCTGCAAAAGTAGTAAGTCCTATTGCTGCATCAGAGAGTGAATACAAAAGTACAATGTATCTGTTTAAACTTTCAGATGCCGCATCTGAAGAGCTAAGTTTGCAGATCCTCATTAATTTTCTTAATCAATTGGATATTGAAGGTGCTGAAGAAGTAATTAGTTTACTTGAAGCGGGATATACATTAGAAAATCTTGTTTGGAAAGGACAAGAGATTTCAGCTGAAGATCTTATGAATATCCTTGAAGAGATCTCATCCGGTGAAATTGAACCAACTAAAATAATTATTGAATAGGAGTTTATAATGAAAAAGATAATATATGTCACATTGTTTGTATTTATTTTTGCGATTTCTCTAATCGCACAAGAGTCGGTTGGAATTGCCTTGAAGGTTAAAGGTGAGGTCATTTTAACTCATGCTGAAGAGAATATCAAAGCAAAAGATGGAACCGAACTTGAGAATAATGATACATTAGAAAGTAAAGCTGAATCTTTTGCAGTTGTTAAATTCATTGATGGAAGCTCTGTTATCAAGCTTTTCCCAAACAGCATACTTACGATAAATGCGGAAAAAACAAATGGAAAACTGAATAAAAAAAGCACTATGAAACTTGGTGAATTATGGGCAAAAGTAACCAAGAATACGGGTGAATTCGTCGTTGAAACTCCCACAACAGTTGTTTCTGTAAAAGGAACAAGATTTGTTCTCTCGGTCGATGAGAATGGTTATACAGATCTTTTCACACTTGAAGGAGTGGTTAATATTAAGAATAAGAAGGATGATGAAGAGGCTAATGTTGGAGCCGGGCAGAAAGCTCACTCTACCGGTGAAAATGAGATCATCTTGAGTGTTATTGAAGAAGGTGAATTAGAAGGATATGATGTTCCTTTAACAGAAACCCTAAATATCAATTTAGAAAACGATAGCGGAGAAAAGAGAAAGATCAATATTGAATTTGAATAGAGGTTATTATGAAGAAAATTTTCATACTTATATTTTCACTGTTCATTCTGTTACCTCTTTTTTCTGAGATATCTTTAAATCATGAACAGCTGGTAAATATAAATATTAAAAAGAAAATAATGTTAGAACTGGAAGTCAGAGAGGGATTCAATGAAATTGAGAAAGTAACGATCTTCTACAGGCAAACCGGTGAAACTGCATTTTCGGAAAAAGAGATGGAAATAGGTACGGAATCCAATCCGCATTTCTCTGCAACTATGAGTGAATTTACGGATTATTCTTCAAGTGCTGAGTATTATTTTGTAATTTATACTAAAATCAGGAGTTTAATCACTTATCCTTCAATTCAGCCTGAACTAAATCCATTTAGGATCACCGTTAATACTCCTCAGGATGTGAATGATGGTTTTGTTCTTTTATCTCCTGATGCTAAATATTCGAATGTATCAGAGAATTTTCTTATCGCAATTTCAATTTTTGCTGTCTCCGAAGAAATTGATCATAATTCCATAAATGTATTTTTCGATGGGGAAGATGTAACTGCTGAATCCAGAATTTTCACGAATGTTATTACCTATCAGGTTTCTAATGCAAAACCAGGCACCCATTCTTATTTCGTTAAAGCCAAATTACTCGACGGCATTCCGATTATATCGAAACAATGGATCACAAGCGTTACGAAAAAAGGATTTGACCTTCCTCTTGATCTCTCCGGAAGAGCACACCTTTCTATGCGCTACATGAACACATCACATGATTCACTAGATGATGATACTGCCCGTTCTGCAAATTTCCTACTGAGTTTGAAAGGTTCTCATGAGTGGCTGAGATTCAAATCTAAAATATATCTCTCTTCATTGGAAACAAGTTCAACCCAGGCTGTTAACAGATATAGCTTAGCATTTCAGGTTCCTCATTTTAATTTAACAATAGGAGATCATGCACCTAAAATGAACAGCTTTTTGCTAAGCTCCAAAAACATTTTTGGAATTCATAGTAAACTGGATTTTAATGCTTTTCGTTTAATGTTCACACATGGGAATATAAAACGAAGTGTAGATGGTAAAGTGATCCAGGATACCCTGACCCAATCCGGTACTTTCAAGCAAAGGAATAATTCTGTTCGATTGGAATTAGGGAATCTCCAAAGCTTTGTTGTGGGATTTGGTTTTGCAAAAAATAAGGATGACATTGGTTCATTAGATGAACAATATTATCAGAATTCAACTGATAGTTTATTAATTATCAGCCCGAAAGATAATCTTGTGTTTGGAACTGATTTCCGTCTTTCATTGATGAATCAGCGGCTTGTGGTTGGAACTGAAGCAGCAATGAGCCTGTATAACAATAACATAATTGATGGTGCGATTTCTGCTGAAGATTCATCGGATATTGATTTCCCGATCGATCCGCAGGATTTTGAGAGTATTTTTGTAATAAATGAATCTATGATCCCATTTAAACCGGGGATGGCCAATATTGCCATAAAATCATATTTACGTCTGTTTTTCTATAAGAATCTATTAAATATTTCAATCACGAATATTGGTTCTAGTTTCAATTCGCTTTCAACTAATTATCTTCAAAAAGATGCAATGATCATATCATTCAACGATAATTTAATGTTGATGAACAACAGACTTGCATTGAATTTTGGATTTAATCTAGCTTCTGATAATGTAGATGATACAAAAGACAATACCTCATCATCAACTGCAATCTTTACACAGGCAATGTATAAACCGAATGATGAAATGTACTTCAACCTGAATATCAATACAAGTGGTTCTAAAGATGGATTTGTCCCGGAAGAAAGTGATTCTACTAATACAGCAGTAGATATCCGATCAACATCTGTAAGTTTTGGAACAGGATATCTTGTAAAGCAGATCAATAATGCTCCAACCCGCTTCTCCATTAATTTTTCAAATTCATTAAATAAGGACGATGCAAATAATTCATTTGAGTATCAGAGAAATAATGTTACATTAAGTGCAAAAACTGCTTTTGTACAATTGCCGCTTACAACACAATTCTCATACACATTTACTTTAAATGATAATTCCAATTTAGTTAAGAATGAATTTGAGGAATACAACTTAATTGAAGAAGCTTCTAAATATAATTCGATATTTATGAGAGGTGAACTTGATCTTATGGATAGTCAATTAAAACCATATCTCGATTTCCGTTTAAATTTCTTCAATGGAGATATTGATTCGCAATCTGCTCAAATGTTCAATATTGGAACCAGTTATGAAATTACTTCAAACTCTTTTGTATCTGCTGATGCCGGCTTAACGATGTATCAAAACTCAGATATCTCTGATTGTAATTACTCGAGATTAAACTTTAAAATGAAGATCTCACAGAAGTTCTAAATATGAAAATTATAAAATATATTATTGTATCATTAATTGTATTCGTTATTTTCCGGATATTATTTATAACGAATTTTTGGAACAATATGGAACATAAAGCAAATGATGTATTATTCTTGTTAAGAGGTGAACAGGAGATCTCTGATAATATTGTAATCGTTGAAATTGGAGACGATACATTCAACACTTTAAATGAACGTTGGCCATTTCCAAGAGAATATCATGCAAGGTTGATCGAGAATCTGGAAATGGCAGGAGCAAGTCAAATAATCTTTGATATAGAATTTACAGAAAGAACTAATATTGATGCTGATTCGAAATTGGCTGCTGCTATTGCTAAATATGATAACATAATTCTCTCTGGTAAACTTATCAGCACCAAGTATAACAACTCATTAAGAGAACAATTACTCTCTCCAATTTCGATATTAACTCAAACAGGTACAGAATGGGGAACAGTAAATATATCTGCCGACCCAGATGGATTTGTTCGCCGTTATGAATTATTTCAGAAGAGAGCAAAAGAGATCAAGCTATCAATTGGTACTATTGCACTGGCACATCATTACAAACTCGATCTACATTCGGAAGATATTCAGAATTATCCAAAATTCTTTAAAATTGGAAGTAACTTCATTCCAAAAGTAACTTCTAAAAGCGCCCTAATAAATTATTATGGTCCTGCCAGAACATTTAGCACCTATGATTTCGCTGATGTGATAGATGATTCTACCTTTACTTCGAATTTTGAAAAAGAATTAGAAACCGATCTTGACCAATATTATCAACTTGCAGAAAATTTCAAAGACAAGATCGTTCTTATTGGTCTTACTTCAGTTGAGTTTCACGATACTCATCATACTCCATTTTTCTCAGAAGAGAATCAATTAATGCCTGGTGTTGAGATTCATGCAAACTTCATTGAGACAGTATTGAGAAACAATTATCTAAAAGAATACCCGATGATTTTATACCTTCTATTCTTTTTTATTGTAACAATACTGCTTTTTATTTTCAATTCTTTAATAAGGCCGACAATTTCTGTTTTTATCAATATTGCTCTTGGTTTAGTGTATATTTGGTTTTCATATTTTTTGTTCAGCACCAAACAGATATTTATACCAATATTGGAAATCCCGATACTAATTATCATTGTTTATATAATTGGACTTGTAATTCAATATATTCAGACAGTAAGGGAACGAAAATTTATCAAGCAGGCTTTCGGGCAGTATATTGCACCAGAACTTGTTGAAGAGCTTATTAGAGATCCCAAAAAGCTTGAATATGGTGGAGTCCAAAAAGAGTTAACTGTACTATATTCTGATATTGTAGATTTTACGCCATATACAGAAAGTCATACTCCAAAAGAGACAGTTGAAATTCTTCGAGAGTATTTGACTGAAATGGTTAATATCATAACTGAAAATAAGGGAACTCTTGATAAATTTGTTGGAGATGAGATCGTTGCCATATTTGGTGCACCGGTTGATCTTGAGGATCATGCGTTGTATGCCTGTAAAGCAGCCATAGAAATGAGACAGAGGATGGATGAGCTTCAAGAGAAATGGGAATCGGAGAATAGGGATCCCTTTGAAATGGGGATTGGCATAAATACGGGTGTTGTAACTGTTGGTAATTTGGGTTCAGAACAGATATTTGATTATACTGCAATAGGTGATAATATGAATGCAGGTGCCAGGGTAGAGGGATTAACAAGGGATTACGAAACTACAAATAATATCATTATCAGTGATAGTACTTTTGAACAAGTTAAAGACAAAGTAGAAGCAAGATACATTGATGATGCAACAGTTAAAGGTAAGAAGATAATAATTAGAATTCATGAACTGATAAGTATTCAATAAAGCTGTTTTTCAGAAGTAGTTAATAATAAAGGAAATGCGATATTAAAAAATAAATGATAAAAGTTCCTTATTTTCAAGAGTATAGAGTGGAGTTAAATATAACGGTATATATATCAAGGGGTTAGTAAACGTTTTATACATAATAATTACACGTAATATTATGTCAAAAGTCGTAAAAACCCTTTAAAAATGGCTATCTATAGTTTTTTTTATTGACAAGATTTTTTATAAAAGGAAAAACTAAATGCATGTTTGTTAACCCAATAAATAAAGGAGGATATGAATGAACAGACAAGATTTGATTATTAAAATTGCTGAAGGAGCTGGTGTAACAAAAAAAGCAGCAGGTCTTGCTTTAAATGCTGTAATTGATGGAATTACACTTGCATTGGAAAAAGGTGATAAAGTATCATTAGTAGGTTTTGGTACTTTTAAAGTAAACCACAGAAATGCTCGTACAGGTGTTAATCCTCAAACAAAAGCTAAAATTCAAATACCTGCACGTGATGTTCCAGTTTTCAAAGCTGGTAAAAAACTTAAAGACGCTGTTAAGTAAAAAAGTGTTAAGCAAATAAAAGCAAGAATTGAAAAAATTCTTGCTTTTATTTTATCTATTTTTTATTAAGTTAACAAATATAAAAAAAGCAAAGAGGATAATATGAAATTTTCTATTGAAAAGGTAGATTTACTAGCTCAGATCCAATTTCTTTATAATATTGTACCAAGTAAGAATACAATGCCGATTCTTACTAATTATCTAATAGAGGCAGATGAACAGAAAAATATCTTAAAATTTACTGCTACAGATCTTGAAATAACTGTTGTTGTTGAATTTGAAGCAAATATTTCTGAAGGTGGTAAAGCTGCAATATCTGCAAAAAATCTCAATGAGATTATAAATTCATTACCTGAATCCATGGTCCATTTCCTTATTGATGAGGACAATCTCAAAATACATTGCGAACAATCTAAATTTAGTTTGCTCTGTGCTGAGAGTAGTCAATTCCCACTTGTACCACTAAAAGATTTAGCTAACGTAATTACTTTAGATGCTAAAATGTTTAAAAAGATGATTGATAACACTCACTTTGCTGTTTCTTCAGAAATAAACCGTCCTATATTTTCAGGTATTTTCTGGAAGATGGCAGCAGATTCTCAATTAATGGTTGCTACTGATGGTAAGAAAATAGCTGAGTTTAAACTAAATAAGCAAATAGATCTTCCGCAACCAGTTGAGCAAATTATTCCAACAAAAGGTTTTCTTTTCCTCGAAAAAATTATTACTGATGATCTTCCTGAAATTTCAGTTCTTATTGAATCAAATCGTGTGATGTTCGTTTATGGGAACTATACGATCTTCACTCATATTATAGAAGGAAGATTTCCAGATTATACGAAAGCAATACCAACAAATAATAACAATGTTCTTGTTATTGATAAGAAGAAGTTACGAGAAGCTGTAAAAAGAGTATCACTTCTTGCTTCTGAAGAGACTTTTAAAGTAAAACTTGATATTGCAGATAATTCACTTACAATTAATAGTGTGAAACGTGAAGAGGGTGAGGCGAATGAAAAACTTGAAAGCTTTAAATATTCCGGAGAACCTTTAACAATCGCTTTTAATTATAGATATCTTATTGCAATACTTTCTGTTGTAGAATCAGATGAAATCGAGATCAGAATGGGTAAATCTAATGAACCTGCGCTTTTCTTTAATACTGAAACAAAAGAAGATTTCACAGCAAGATTCTTATTGATGCCATTACGGTTAGTTTAGGTTGCTGATATCTTCACTTAAATTAAAGAATTTTCGAAATTATTCGGACTTTATTATAAATTTTGATCCAAAAGGTGCACTAATTCTTGGTGAAAATGGAATTGGTAAAACTAATCTTCTGGAATCAATATCATTTTTTGCTTTTGGGAAATCATTTCAGACCAGTAGAGACCTGGAGCTGATAAATTTCTCAAAAGCATTTTTTCGTATTGAAGCAGAATTTGTAATACAAAATAAATCACATTTCTTTGAAGCAGCATCAGATAGATCAAAAAAAGTAATTAAGATCAACAACGTTAATATAGCACGAGTCAGTGAACTTTACAAACATTTGAAAGTAGTTTATTTCTCTCCAAATGATATAGAGATAATTTCCGGTTCACCTGTTTTCAGAAGAAATTTTATCGATCAAGCGATCTCACAATACTCATTTGAATATATCGAATCTCTGAGGAATTACAAAAGAATATTAAAACAACGTAATGCCTTGTTCAAAACAGATTATTCAACTAAAGAAAAAAGAGCGTGGGATGAACAATTTGCACAGGTAGGAACAAATATTATTGAACTCAGATTAAAATACTTGGCAAGTTTTACTCCACTGTTAGAAAAGTACTATAAAGATATTAGTGGAGCCAAAGAAGAATTGAGTTCAAATTATAAATATTCTTTCCCAAATGATGATGAGGATATTTACGATAATTTAATGGCTCATTTATTACGGATCGAGGAGCAGGAAAAGCATCAGGAAAGAAGTCTTGCCGGACCGCATCTTGATGATATTGATATATTTATCGATTCCCATTCAGCCAGGAATTTCAGTTCTCAAGGGCAGAAAAGATCAATTGCGATCGCAATGCGGCTGGTTCAAACTGAACTCATAAAAGAAAAAGATGATGATACGCCCATCTTAATGTTCGATGATGTTCTCGCAGATCTTGATAAGATGAGAACTGAAAGGATAATTGAAATGCTTAAGGGTAAACACCAGATATTTATTGCAACTCCAAATGTTACAAATTACAGATCTTTTGGTTTACCTGAAATTGATCTAAAAAATGAAATTGGAAGAATAAGTGAAACTTAATAAAAGTATTTTTGGTTGGATGATGTATGATTTTGCAAATTCATCATTTACAACTATCATTGTAACTGTGATCTACAGCGTGTATTTTAAGGATGTCGTTGTAAATCAGGGTGAGCTTGGAACTGCTTTGTGGGGAAGAGCAATAAGCATTTCAATGCTGATGGTTGCAGCAACTGCACCAATATTCGGGGCAGTAGCAGATTTCTCCAGAGCAAAAAAGAAATTCCTATTTTATAACTGTTATTTAACAGTAATTTTTACAGCCCTTTTATTTTTTGTACAAGCCGGAGATATTTTTAAAGGAATGTTTTTCTTTATCATTGCAAATTTTGCTTTCAATAGTGGGAATGTGTTTTATAATGCACTTCTTCCTGATGTAGCTCCACGTGAAGAAATAGGTAAGGTTTCTGGTTGGGGCTGGGCTGTAGGTTACATTGGAGGACTTATTGCATTATTGCTCATGCTGCCGCTTGTTCACAATAATTGGATACGCCTTGTTTTCCCAACTGTAGCAGCTTTCTTCGGGATATTTGCAATTCCAACTTTTATTCTACTAAAAGAAATAAAGAAGCCTTCTAAGAGAACAAATTACTTTAGAGCAGCATTTAAGCGTATAAAAAAATCTACTGAAAATATTAAAGATTTCAGAGAACTTATTAAATTTATTATTAGCTATTTAATTTATAATGATGGAATTATTATTGTAATCAGTTTTGGGGCGATTTACGGTGCAACCAAATTTGGAATGGATACAAAGCAATTGATCACTTATTTTATAATAGCAAATATTACTTCGATGATCGGAGCTTTTATATTCGGTTATATTTTTGATAAGATTGGAGCTAAGAAAACAATTACTACAACACTGGTAATTTGGCTTGCAGTTATTGTGTGGACTTTTATGTGCAAAAGTGTTAATGAATTCTATCTAATTGGAATGCTGGCAGGAATCGCAATTGGATCAAGCCAATCCAGCAGCAGAGCAATGCTTGTACTTCTCACACCTGATGATAAGATGACAGAATTCTTTGGTTTCTATTCTGTAACAGGACGTATCGCCTCAATTCTTGGTCCTCTTGTTTATGGAGAAATTTCCCGAATAACAGGAGATCAAAAATGGGCAATACTTTCAGTTGGTCTGTTCTTCATTGCCGGAGCTATCGTTTTACAAACTGTTAATGAAGAAAAAGGTAAATTAATTGCCCTAAATTGGAAAGAAGACATCGACTAAACCGAAAATTAGTTTACAAAAAAGTTTATCATTAAATATTTGAATAAAATCTTGTAAAATAATTGGAGGATAAATGCAAAGAACAATGCTTTTATCAAAAATACATCGTGCTAATATCACGATGCGTGATCTTAATTATGTCGGCAGTATAACAATTGATAAAATATTTTTGGATAAAACAGGAATATTACCTGGTGAGAAAGTTGATATTTATAATATCAGCAATGGAACTAGATTTGCAACTTACGTTTTGGAAGGTAAATCCGGTTCCGGGATTATTGGTATAAATGGTGCCGCTGCTCGTTTAGTCAGCATCAACGATAAAGTTATAATCGCCTGTTATGGTTTGTTGGACGAAGAGGAACTCAAAAGTTATTCTCAAAGAATTCTTATTGTAGACGATGACGAAAATAAAGTATATCATCTTATAAAATGAACCCAAAACTTATCAATTCCATTGAAGAAATGTCTACTATCCGTAGACAATTAAAGGGAAAGATCGGCTTTATTCCAACAATGGGATTCTTACATGAAGGGCATCTTAGCCTTGTAAGTGCAGCAGAGAAACAATCTGACATTGTAATTGTAAGTATATTTGTAAATCCTACTCAATTCAATGTAAATGAAGATCTCAGTAATTATCCAAGAAATATTGAGCGCGATATTGAATTACTTTCAAACATGAAAGTAAACTACATCTTTTTCCCGACAGATGAACAAATGTATCCTGAGGGCTTTAAAACTTGGGTAAATGTTGATAAAATCACACAAGTGCTATGTGGAATATCTCGCCCCACACATTTCCGGGGAGTTACAACAATTGTAGCTAAATTGATGAATATTATTGATCCTGATCTTATGTTCATGGGGGAGAAGGACTTTCAGCAATTAGTTGTGCTAAAGCAGATGGTGAAAGATTTGAACTTCCGAACAAAGATAGTTGGCTGTTCAATTGTTAGAGAAGAAGATGGACTGGCATTAAGTTCCCGCAATAAGTATTTAACAAATGAAGGAAGAAAAAAAGCATTATGTCTGAATAAATCACTTCTATTGGCTCAAAAACTCTTTAGTGAGGATATTAGGTCTTCTAATAAGATAATCTCACAAATGACAATTTTGATAGAAGATAATGAAGGTATCATAGATTATATCGAAGTGATTGATCAGGAATCACTGGAGCATATCTCTGAACTTAAAAGCGGTTGTAGGATAGCACTTGCTATAATTGTAGAAAATACAAGGTTAATTGATAATATTAAAATAATTTAATTTCCAAATAAGAAGGGAAAATTCATGGAACAGGTTAATATTTTAATTATTGGAGCAGGTGTAATTGGGCTGGCTATTGCCAGAGAGCTATCAGAAGAATTTGTTGATGTAGTGCTTGTAGAAAAAGAAGAAACATTCGGAAGGCATACAAGCAGCAGGAACAGTGAAGTTTTACATTCAGGGATTTATTATCCTGAAGGTTCATTAAAAGCACAACTTTGTGTAAATGGGATTCAGGAAATATATAAGTTTGCCAAAGAAAATAATGTTCCTTTTAAGAACTGTGGAAAACTCATTGTTGCCAACAACAAAGAGGAATTGTTTATTCTGGAAGAACTTAAGATCAATGGTGAGAAGAATAGTGTTATTGGGCTAGAGATCATAAATGAATCCGAGTGTAAAAAAATAGAATCACAAATAAAGGCTAAATATGCTTTAAAAGTACCATCAACGGGAATTATTGATTCACATAGTCTTATGCAGAAGTTGGAAAGTGAAGCTGAAAATAATGGCGCATTCATCGTTTATGAAATGGAAGTAATTTCTATAGATGCTTCAGATGAAGGCTATTTTGCGAATTTTGCAAATGGAGATGTATTTGAAGCAAAAACAATTATCAATTGCGCAGGTTTATTTTCTGATAAGATAGCTGATATGGTTGGAATCAATATAGAACGTGAAAATTTGAAGCTGCACTGGTGCAAGGGTGAATATTATAAATCCTCAAAGATCAAAGATATAAATCATCTCATCTATCCGGTTCCGGATCCAAATGGAGTTTTCTTGGGAATTCACCTAACAATTAATTTACAGGGTGAAGTTCGATTTGGACCTAACGCATATTATGTTGATGAACTTAATTATGAGATGGATGAAGCCTACAAATCTCAATTTCTTAAAGCAATAAAGAAATATATTAATATTGATGAAGAAAACTTACAACTTGATGACTGTGGGATACGAGCTAAACTACAAAAAGAAGGTGGAGAATTTAGGGATTTCTACATTAAAGAAGAATCTGAGAAAGGATTTCCTAACTTTATAAACTGTATAGGAATAGAGTCTCCCGGATTAACATGTTGTTTGACGATTGCTAAAGAAGTTAGGAAATTGATATAAGGTTAATAATTGATGAAGCTTTAGATATGAAATTTGCTTATAAATTTCAAATTAGGAGATAGTAAGATTGAATAGAAATTATTATGTAGATACAGAGGAAAAATTCATTCAATTCATAAATAAAGCAAAGAAACAAAAAGTAATTGCTGTTGATACTGAATTTCTTTGGAGAAACACATACTTTCCGATTTTAGGTTTAATTCAGGTTGCTTTTTCAAAAGAAAAATGTTACTTGATAGATACAATTGTAGTTAAAGATATTTCTGCTTTTGGAGAGATATTAGCGAATAACAATATAGTGAAAATTCTTCATGATGCTGTACAAGACCTGCAAATACTATCTAAAGCTTGTAAATATGTCATTCCTGTAAATATCTTCGATACTCGTCGTGCTGCTGGATTTGCAGGTTTAGATCATACAATATCATTGGCAAAATTAACTGAGCAATTATTAAGTGTTGTCTTGCCAAAAAGCGAAACAACAACAGATTGGACCAAAAGACCTCTATCAAAAAATCAAATTCAATATGCTATTGATGATGTAATTTATATGTGCGAATTACGTAATATTTTAATCAATAAAAGTAAGCAGAACGGTTATGAACATTGGCTGAACAATGAAATGAAGATGTATAAAAATAGTGATATTTATAGAAAGATCACACCAGAAGAAAAGTATTTAAAATTAAAAGGAATAAGTAGATTATCTCTGGATCAACTTATACTGACAAAGCATTTAGCTGCCTGGCGTGAGATAGAAGCGGAAAGAAGAAACATCCCTAAAACTTTTATTTTTAAAGATAATGTTTTATTGAAAATAGTTTATGTAAATCCTCAAAATATCCAAGAATTACATGAGTCTCAGCTTGTTCCACCGGGAATCATAAGAAAATTTGGTGCTGAAATTATCGAGGTTATCAAGAATGCAGCAAATTCTGATGAAAATATTGAGCACATTCAGAAGAATCTAAAAACAGTTATTAATGGTAATGAGTTAGTAAAACTGAAACAATTTGTTATTGATAAAGCAAAAAAGTATAATATAGCAGTTGAATTAATTGCTACTCGTGCAGATTTAGTAAGACTCTTAGAAGATAAGAAAAATAATAATCTTGTTAATAATCATCTTCTTCAAACATGGAGAAAAGATATTTTTAGTTCTCTCCATTTTATTAGTTAAACGCAGAGTTACGCTGAGGAATATGAAAAGAATTAGAAACTAAAATGAGTATGAAGTAAAATTTTTTCTTGTAAATTGCTTGAGTTTTTCATAAAATCTGCGTTGTATAAAGGAGTACAATTTATTAGATTTCTTTTGTTCGTTTTTAAGATGTCGTTTTGCTAAAGCAAAGCCAACATTATGAAAGAGGGTTTGTCGTTTTGCTAATGCAAAACCAACAATAATTGTTCGTTGTTAACTAAGGAGGCATTATGCAATTTTCTGAAGAGTTTTTATACCATATCTGGGATGCGCAACATCTAAAAATAAAATTAACAACATTATCAGGTAAGAAGATCGCAATTAAATTTCCAGGACGTTGGAATACAGATTCAGGACCCGATTTCAAAGATGCAATTCTAGAAATTAATGGAAAAATTAAAAAAGGTGATATTGAAATTGATTTAACTACATATAATTGGAAATCTCACTCGCATAATGAAAATCCTGAATTCAATAGTGTGCTTTTGCATATCGTTTACGAAGATAATGGAAAATATCCTTACACGATCAGTGATGATGGTGGAAAAATTGAGATCCTGGAGATCAAAGACCAATTAAATGATGATATAAATAAACTGATAAAACACTATTCGGATAAACCATATTCAGAGAAAGATAAAACCTGTAAATTATTCAACAAAATGAATAAAGATGAAACAGAACATTTCCTTGCGAAGATGGGAATGATGCGATTTGAAAAGAAAATTAAAAGGTTTAGCGCTGAACATTTCTTTAGTGATTTTGATCAACTTCTTTTCATGGGCTTCATGGAAGCTCTGGGCTATAGCAAAAATAAATATCAAATGCTGCAGATCTCTTTGAATAATCCATATAAAATTTTAAAACAATTTTACAATGAAGGTTTCACGAAAGATGAGTTCATTGCAATTCTGCTTTGTTCCTCAAAACTAATTGACCATCTTCCATCTACAATTCCTACCGATCAAAAAAATAAATGGCAAAAACTTTTCTCCAAGCAAAAATTCGTAAATCAATCGTTTGATAATAATTGGAAATTATTTAGGATAAGGCCTGTCAATCATCCTGCTTTTAGGATCCTACAAGTTGCAGATCTGCTTTATGACAGCTTGGAAACATCTTTCTTTCATAATATATTAAAACTTTTCTCTTTCCCATCTGAGAATTTTAAACTGAGTGACTTCAAAAAGAAATTATACAACTATTTCCAAACAGATAATAAATATTTCCCCGAACGTTATAAACTTGGTAAAATCCGCATTGACACAATTCTTATAAACATAATTCTTCCTCTTACGGTTATCTATGCACGTGAAAAGAAATACAAACAGTTAGAAGATGTTGCAATTAATATTTATCAAAGCTTTCCGGGTTTATCAGCTAATTATTTGACCCAATATATGGAAAAATTCTTAAATGAAGAACAGAAGAAAGTAATTAGAAAACGAGCAATTTATCAACAGGGATTACTAAATATTTATTATGAAAACTGCCAATATCACTCTTGCGAAGATTGTTCACATTTAATAGGATAGAATTTAAATTATGATCTTCCAAATATAAAATTCAATTGACACTGAAAAACAAAAATAACTTTTTTAAACATGGAGGTAATAATGAAAAATATTTTATTAATTAGTGTGTTTGTTCTAGTGATAGCAATTTGTTCTGCTACAACTATTTACGATGTTCAATATACGACTGTAGCTGGACAGGATGGGACATACCCTTCTTTGTTTGAAGGTCAGGAAGTAACTGTTACCGGTATAGTTACTGCAGAAAATTTCAATCAATTTGAGGATAATTTTTTCATAGCCATGCCGGAAAGTGGTGCTTGGAAAGGTCTTTATGTTTATGCTGCAAATACCATAAACACAACAAATCCTATAGTTGCAATTGGTGATGAAATTGAAATTACCGGTTATATTGCTGAATATTATGGATACACCGAACTTTCCGGAAACTTTGAACCTGTTACTGTTACTATTCTCAGTTCAGGAAATGTCGTACCAACTTCAACACCTGTAATGACCGCCGATCTAGTGACAGCAGATACAGCTGAGCAATTTGAAAGTTGCCTAGTAGAAGTGCACGATGTAATCGTTACTGAAGAACAGATTAATTTTGGACAATGGTATATAACAGATATATCTGCTATGCCTTGTCAGGTTGATGACGGATTTTTCTATTTGGATAATGTAACTCCTCCTATAGTTATCACTTTGGGTATGGAATGGGCTGTGGTCAGAGGCTGCCTGGATTACTCTTATGACGAATATGCCATAAACCCCAGAACACCGGATGACCTAATCGAAGAATTAATTCCTGTAGTAGCTGAGTTCAGTGCTGAACCATTAACCGGAACTGTTCCGCTGGAAGTACAATTCACTGATGCTTCTGTTAGTAATATAACGAGTTGGGAATGGGATTTCGAAAGCGATGGAACAATTGATAGTTATGAACAGAATCCATTATTTACATATCCAATAATAGGAACATATACTGTCTCTCTCACTGCTTCCGATGGTTATACAACCGATACTGAAACAAAAATTGATTATATCGAAGTAGTGGAAGTTTTGAATGCTGATTTTACGGCAGATCCAGTTTCGGGAATTGCTCCACTGGAAGTAGATTTTACATCAACCTCCACGGGAAATGTTACAACCTGGGAATGGGATTTTGATAATGATGGAAACATTGACAGTACAGAGGAAAGCCCTTCTTACCTTTATACAGAAACTGGAGATTTCTCTGTTTCTCTCACAGTGGGCGATGGAGCAACTACGGATACAGAAACAAAGATCGATTATATTTCTGTTGGAGATCTGATAGTTGCTGATTTTACTGCAGATCCACTAACTGGTTTAGCTCCCTTAACGGTAAACTTTACAAATACTTCATCCGGCGCAATTGCAACCTTGGAATGGGATTTTGATAATGATGGGAATATAGACAGTACAGATGAAAATCCTACATATATTTACACAGAAATTGGTGTTTATACAGTATCTCTTACAGTATCAGATGGAACAAATACAGATACTGAAACAAAAGTTGATTACATCGAAGTAACTGAAGCTGAAACCGGAGCTGTAGTAGGTTGTGTCTATGGTGGAGATATTGGTTGCCCGTTAGAAAATGCAATCATCACTTTAGGGGAATATCAGACCACAAGTATTGCTGATGGTTCATTCTATTTAGAATTACCGGTTGGCATCTATCAAGCAACGATTTCGCATCCCGACTATTATACTTATGTACTTCCTGAAGATGTTGTTATCGAAGCAAACCAGGTTATCGAATTAGAGATTATCCTCAATCCATTGGTAGGAACGGAGGATGATCCGATCGTAAATCCAACCCGTCTTATTGGAAATTATCCCAATCCGTTCAATCCCGAAACCAACATTCAATTTGACATCAAAGAGTATGAAACTGGTATTTTAACTATTTTCAATATGAAGGGGCAAATTGTTGTATCTCAAAGCTTCAATTCGGGGAAATATAACTATTTATGGAATGCTGCTAATTGCAGCTCAGGTGTTTATTTCTATCAATTACAAACAGAAAGCATAATTGAAACTAAGAAGATGGTATTGCTAAAATAAAAGATTTACTTTAAACAATAAAAGGGCAGAAATTATTCTGCCCTTTTTTATATAAGTTTACTAATTATTTAGAAATCTTTTAAAACATCAGCTATTGTTGGATGTCCAATTTCTTGAAGTTCATAAGTTACCTGAGCCGCAGGCTTATTGATCTTAAGTATCCTTCTAAGATCGATAGGTGTTGCAATAACAACAGCATCACATTCCGTTTTGTTAATTGTTGTTTCCAGATCTTTGATCTGTTGTTCTCCATAACCCATTGCCGGAAGTAAAATTCCGATTTCAGGATATTTCTCAAATGTTTCTGCAATTGAGCCAACTGCATAAGGACGCGGATCAACCAGATCAGCAGCACCGAATTTCTCAGCAGCTACAATACCTGCACCATATTTCATTTCTCCATGAGTAAGAGTCGGTCCGTCTTCCACAATAAGCACATTTGCACCTTTCACGATATCAGGTTTGTCAATACTCACAGGTGAAGCACCATCAATAACGATAGCTTCAGGATTAAGTTCACGGATG
>DAOUTP010000268.1 GCA_030626645.1 Candidatus Cloacimonadota bacterium | reverse complement strand
TGATGCACAAAGAGTTATGTGTCTGGATGGAACAAATGGTAATGAACTTTGGAATTTTTATGTTGCCGGACCAAAATTCAGTTGTCTCGGTATTGAGGATGTAACTGGTGACGGTATCCCCGATGCCATTGCAGGTGCTTCAAATTCTAATGAAACTGAAGGGAAAGTATTTGGAATCAATGGAGCAAACGGAACACAAATGTGGGAATTTACTACAGGTGGTTCTTCTGTTTGGGCTCTTTCCCAGGTGGATGATATAAACGGTGACGGGTACAATGATATAGTTGCCGGAGATTTTGCGGGAAATTATTACGCTCTAAATACAACAAACGGTTCAATGTTATGGAACGGTAGTGTAGGATCTTGTCTTATCATCAGGTTTGAAACTCTGAATGATGTAAATGGTGATGGACATCCCGATATAGCAATTGCTCGAAGCTCTATAGATAATGCAGTGGTAATAGATGGTTTTACCGGGCAAAACATCTGGCTGCAACCCCTGGCAGATCAACCCTGGGTGGTTGATAAGATCGGTGATATCACAGGTGACGGCATCAATGATGTGGTCTGGGGAACATTATTTGGCAGCAACTTTGGTTATTTTATGGATGGCGCAACTGGAAATATCCTTTCGCAAACTCCAGTTGGCTCGGCCTGCGATGCTATTGCCGGTATTCCCGATATAGCCGGAGATGGTTCATGGGAAATGGTTCTTGGTGGCAGGAACGGTACTATCCTCTGTGTTTCCGGTGGAGAGGCAATAATTGTTGATCCTGGTTATCTGGAAGGAAACATTACTTTGAACGGCGGCACAGGTAACGTTGAAGATGTTGAGGTAACTGCCGGAAATGTTACAGCAAATCCTGATGCAAATGGTGATTTTAATATGACTTTGGATCCCGGTACTTATGATGTAACAACAATTCTTGAAGGATATCAAATTTCGATAATAGAAGATATTGTAATTATTTCCGGAGAAACTACGACACTTGATATTACACTGAATTACCTTTTCCCACCGCAGAATTTATCTTACACAATAGAAGGGAATGATGTTGTTTTAGAATGGGTTGAACCTCAAAGAGAAAGGGAAGTAATTTCTTACAAAGTTTATCGGGATGAAGAAGAAATTGCCGATGTTACAGAACTCACTTATACAGATGAAGACATGGTAAATGGAAGTTATTCCTATTATGTAACTGCAATGTATGCAGATGGGCAAGAGTCCGAATCTTCCAATACAGTTGCTATTGAGATCACCAATAGTGGAAACGAACTAATCCCATTAGTAACAAAATTGTACGAAAATTATCCGAATCCATTCAATCCCAGTACATCTATCCGGTTTGACCTAGCAAATGATTCAGATGTTACAATACAAATTTTCAACATGAAAGGACAATTGGTAAAGACTTTGGTTCAGGAAAAAATATCTGCAGGAGTACATACAGTAGAATGGAATGGTGATGATGATAATCGTCGTTCGATAGCTTCAGGTATTTATCTTTATAAATTACAGACTGATACGCATTTATCTGTGAGGAAGTGTATACTCATAAAATAGTGTTTCAACCAGACTGAAAAATTAGAGGTGGTTTCTTGCCACCTCTTTTTTTATTGACATTATATCTATATTATTTTCAATACATTAGTAATATAAATGTGAATATTAATAAATAATAATGTAGGGAAATGAATGGATCGTAAAGAACTAATTGACTGGCTTTTTGACAACGGAGATGCGATAATCAGATACCGCACTGCAACAGAACTGGCTGAGGATAAATCTGAATACAATATTTCTTCTTTAAGAACACAATTAATGAAAACTCCAAAAGCTCATTATTGGATGAAATGCCTGAAAGATAAGCGCAGATTAAATTATATTCATGGCAGCTATGATTACTGTTTTGAAAATGCCATGGGTAAACTTATCTTTATGGGAATAAAAGCAGGCTTCAATAAACTTGAAGATTCATCAAAATCTTATGTAAAATGGCTCAAAGAAAGCTTAGAAGCTGAGTCTGAAGAAGCTATTGAAAATCCTATTGATTTCTTCTATCAGAATCTTATTGCGTCATTTCTTTCTGCGTCTGGGTTTAAAGATATAGAACCTGTTGCTGGATTTATGCGCGAACGAATCAATATGATATACGATTTTACTAAAGACAACAATTTTTCAATTTTTGCTGACAAAGATAATTATAAAGGTATTTCAAAAGCATTCGACAGTCATTCTTTAATCGATCCTGAGTTATATCCAGATGGGAAATTCAAACTTCCCTGGGTGCATGATCTCCTGGCATTTTCAGCATTCTATGATGAATTTCCTGAGAAGATCGATCAAATTATTTCATATATTTTAAGTGAAGAATACCAAAAATTCCCAGAAGGCTACGGAATTGTTATGGCGGGTGTTAAGCGTTATACAGTGTTAGGTTGGAACGTCTGGCTGCCTGGTTATTCTAACTTTGATATTGATGAATTCCATAAGCAGAATATTGTAGTCAGAATGATTTTAATGAGTCCATTTAAAGCTGCTCGTAAAAGCAAATGGTATAAAAATTGTTTAAAGCATCTTACACAATTTAAACAGAAAGATGGAACTTATCTTTTCCCGAAAGAATACCTTAAAGAGAAAAATAACTCCTATTTTATCTCAGGTTATCATATGGGTCTTGGTGAAAATAGAAAATCAAAAGATGGACTTACTTTAGAATCTAC
>DAOUTP010000307.1 GCA_030626645.1 Candidatus Cloacimonadota bacterium | reverse complement strand
GATGATACTAAAGACATTCTCATTGGGGAATGTAAATGGAACAATCGCAAGATGAATGTGGATATTCTAACAAAGCTTAAAGACAAAAAGAGTTTGATCAAATGGAACCTTAATGCACGTACAGAGCATTACTGCCTGTTCTCAAAAAGTGGTTTTTCAAAACGCTTGCACGATGCTGCAGAGGATGAGAATATTTTGCTTTTTACACTGGATGACTTATCAAAATGAAGGGGAAGTTGTTTAATCTGTTTACGGAAGGGGTGAAAGGGTGAAGAAATAAAACATTCTTTCTCATTTTAATTTCTTAATGCTATATTCCAATTCAGGAAGCCTGTTTACTATAACATCCCAGACGATGTTCCAGTCAATCCCGAAATAAGCATGGATCAATTTATCTCTCATACCTGCGATTTTTTTCCATTCAATTTCTGGATTTTCTGCTTTTAGAGTATCTGATAGGTTCTTTGAAGCCTCACCAATAATTTCAAAGCTCCTGGCAAAGGCCCTTTTTAGCACTTCATTTTCCATCAAGTCCTCTAAATCAATATTCTGGCTGTGTTGCTTCAGGAATTCTATTTCATCCAGTATGTGTTTGATAAGAACATCATCATGCTTCACACCAGACAACCTCCCTTTCAACGAAGGGGCGGATATATTGGTGCAATCCCCTGGTTGTGATCAGGTCCACCTTTTTTCCAAACAGGTCTTCAAGGTAGAATAGCAGATCCATAAAATTATCAAAGGTGTTTTTTTCAGGTTCGAATTCCACAAGTACATCGACATCACTTTGTTCTCCAGAATCCCCTCTGGCAAAGGAGCCGAAAATACCAATTTTTTTAACTCCGAACTTACTTTTAATGAATGCCTCATTCGCTTCAAGTTTGGTAAGAATATCCATTATTGCACCTTGTGGTTCTTGAACAAGTTTTTTTCCTGAATTTTGTTTTTTTGTTTATATTTAAAGTTGTAAGAGCATTTATATAAACATATAGAAAGCAGGGTTTTGAAAACTATAAAGAGAGTAAAAGAGCACAAAGAACCTGGATATATATTATCTGGAAGCTGATCTGGTGGACTTTGCTTTCGAGGGCGGGGCCGGCGGTGTGTTGCTGGTGGAGGGTACCACTGATGAGCGGCTGGTGGAGCGATCAAAGGTGTCATACAATATGCTGAAGAAAGATATCAGGCAGCATAAGAAGCCTATCAGGTATTCGCATGTGGAGACGGCGCAGTACGAGAAGCTCGGGATTTTGTTAGATGTGTTTGCTGAAGTGGTGATAATTAGCAATAATTTATGAGTAAAATCTTTTGGATATGATTTCGTTCCTTTTATTTAATCTCCACAATGTCCCATAATCCTGGAGCAGGATAATTTGTTTTAAGATAAACAATTTTTTGATACAATTGTGATTTTCGATCTAAATCCCAACTATCAACCCAATAAAGGAATCTCTCAATAGTTTCACGATCTTCACTGGTGGAAAGTTTTCCTGCATCAAGGAGTTCTATGATTCTTCGGACATATCCAGATTGTTGCAGTGTGAAATGAGGTTTTGGATTTCTTCCATAAGAAGAGGGATTCTTCAACCATGTTAAAAGAAGACTGTCGACACGATTGCGGTGTGAACCTGATCTAAGTATCGGGGCACCGATAAGATAGGAAAATAAAGTAGTTATTTGTCCTCGAATCAATTTGCTTGGAGGAACATCAATTGAAATTAGTGATTTTAGTACGGTTTCAGAAGTAGTGATAACCTCCTCTCCAACCTCTTCCCTGAGTAGATGTTTTCTCAATTGTGTCAAACGCCAAAGAGCATCTTCATTGTTTGGAAATTTATGACACCACATTAGGATATCTTTTACGGTCTCGACCGGAATATCTTTCTGTTTGGCTAGAAACTTCGTTAAATACACTGCTTCCAACTTATCATAATTTTGATGTAACCATAATATAGCTGATGAGCTGACAAACGAGAACTCACCGCCTGCTTCAAGCCAGGACTTGTAGATAAAGTCTGCTTCAGGATCAGTATTATTTTCTTCAAGCCATGCCTCCATTGGTTCATTTACTAACTCCTTTTCGCCACCAGCGTCCAGCCATGCTTTGAAGACAAAACCTGCTTCAGGTTCAGTCTTATGTTCTTCAAGCCATGCCTCTATTGGTTCTTTTACTAACTCCTTTTCGCCGCCAGCGTCCAGCCATGCTTGGAAGACAAAACCTGCTTCAGGTTCAGTCTTATGTTCTTCAAGCCATGCCTCTATTGGTTCTTTTACTAACTCCTTTTCGCCGCCAGCGTCCAGCCATGCTT
>DAOUTP010000310.1 GCA_030626645.1 Candidatus Cloacimonadota bacterium | reverse complement strand
TATGTTCAGATTCAGTAAGAATTTGGGCTGGCTGGCTAGGTATCCAATCGTGTTTGGTATGGCTATAGTTGGTATGAGCGTACCAATGTCATTACACTCATCCGTGCTGGTGCAAATGAGAAGTGCAATGCTGCCAATAGATGGCATCAATAATGCTCTTATCTTTATTGGAACAATAACTATTCTATTGTATTTCTTCTTCTCGAAAGCACATAAAGGTATTTACGGTAAAGTTACTAACGTAGGAATCTGGTTCATGATGATCGGATTTGGTGCATCATTTGGATATACCGTGATGGCTCGTGTATCATTGCTTATCGGGCGTATTCAATTCTTGCTGGGTGACTGGCTTGGATTAATAAAATAAAGCAATAAGTAACTTAAAGCCCCTCAGAACGAGGGGCTTTTTTATTGTCTATTCATAAGCAGTGTGGTAAGCAGGAAATTAATTAAATCTATCCTTCCTTAAGAGAGCAACGTGTAAGACTCGTCAGAATGACGATATTTTTGATACAAATTTATCTAAAACAGTATTCAATTCTCTGGTCAAATTTACACAACTGTACTTATCAATCTCTTTCGATCCTGTTTCTTTTCCCTTTCTCCAGAGATGATACACAGATTCTATGTGATCTGCGATTTTATCTACTTCATCATATTGGAACATTTTACCGCTTCCGGTCTCATGCAATATTTTTGCCGGTTCGCTCTCTTTGGGTCCTACTCCTAATATTGTAATTCCTGAACCCATGTATTCAAAAATCTTGGCAGTTATTATTCCTTCGTTATTCTTCACATTGTTTATCAATAGCAGCAGCATAGAAGAATTGGACATCAGCTCAATTGCTTTCCTGTGAGATATGTGCTGATAAAATTTTACGATCCCGCTATTATCCAGTTTATTTAACTGCTCTTTTACTTCTTCTGAGATATTTCCCCAGAAATTCATTTTTATACCTGTTATCCCTTTTTCTTGAAGCTGGATTACAGCTTTCAAAACTGAGATCGGATTTGATTCGAGTGGAAGTGTGCCAAAATAGTTTAAATTAAAATTATCATCGATCCTCTTTTTCATAATTTCCATGTAATCATAAGGATCAAAACCATTCGTGAGCAAGTGAGTTTTATCCGACGAACAATTGAGATCAGAGATGATCTTCTGTGATGCAGCAATTATCGCTTCACTGTTTTTTACAACTTTATTTTCCAGCAGCTTGTCAAAATAGCTGGTTGCCTTCAAACGCTTAACATTTTTGAGATAACCCATTTGTGTCCAGGGATCCCTGAAATCTGCGATCCAATTTATATTATGGTTTTTCTTCAGCTTAAGTCCGATTAGATGAGTAGAATGTGGCGGTCCTGTTGTTATTACGGCATCATATCTATTTGCTAACAGCTCCTTTCGGGCTGCCTTATAGGCAAATCTATTCCAAATTTTACGCGCATCAGGGATCACTAAATTCAGCCGTATCCAAATAGATACTTTTCTGAACAGGGAATCAGCTGCATTAATTTCCAAACTACCATAAGGTACTTTGCTTTCCCCAGATTTCTTATACAGACCTCCAAAAGTTGGGGTTTTAGTTCTGATCACTTTTAGTTCTTTAGAAATATCTTTCAGTAATGAATCGTCAATGGCAGGATAATCTCCATCTAAGGTCGTAAGCACCGTAGATTCCCACCCATGTCGTGGCAGATATTTTAAAAACCTGAGCCAGCGCTGCACACCAACCCCGCCGCAGGGAGGCCAGTAATAGACTATAACCAATAATTTCTTCATTTATTTTATCCCTTTGACAACTTTGGTGTTAATGATCTTTTTGTCCAAAAGTTTCTAAGAAAGGAATAAAGAGTATGCGCCCGATAGAAAGAAAATTATTAAGCAAAATCAAAGATGAAGGCATTACAATGGATGATGTATTGGAAATTATCGACATTACGCCTACCCAAGAAATGAAGAAAAGCTTTCAAGATGATTGCCTGTTTCAATCTGACAAATACTTTGCCAAGAACATTATAAACTCTCTTTTGAGAAGCAGGCTGATAAAACAGGAAGGTGACAGGTTTTTCAAGAATGAGAAGAAAGAAGACAATAAACAAAAAGGAGATGAAAAATGAATCTATTGAAAACAAGATCTCAATTATTCACAGTAACAGTTATTATTTTATTTCTAACTACTTTACTTTGGGCAGAAAATGGAAATGATGCGATCACGCTTGGTAAAACAGTAACTATCAAATCTGAAATTCTAGATCAAGAAAGGCAGATGCTTGTTTATTTGCCTGACG
>DAOUTP010000303.1 GCA_030626645.1 Candidatus Cloacimonadota bacterium | reverse complement strand
TCCTCTAAGTTTGGATGAGGATTTTTCTCTATTAATTCTGTTGTTGATATGATCATGCCTGGTGCACAAAATCCGCATTGAAAAGCGTTTTTATCAAGCATAGTATTTTGAACTTTACTTAGTCCATCTTTAGAAATTCCCTCAACCGTAATAATTTCCTGACCATCGGTTTCTATTGCTAAAACTAAACAACTGCGCACACTTCTGCCATTAAGAAGTACTGCACATGCTCCACAATCTCCGCGATCACAACCGCATTTAGGACTTTTTACACCTAGTTTTTCGCGCAGAACATCCAACAAGGTTTCCTCGGGTTCAACATATACACTTCGCAATTCATTATTCAATTTCAATGTTATCTTTTTCATGATCTACCACCTTTCAAGATCGTAACGGATTTTTGTAAACCGCGTTTGAACATTATTTTCATCATGTGAGTTCTATATTCAGCTGAAGAGCGGATATCAGAAATTGGAGAAATTTCGTCAGGAATTAGCTCTGCAGCTTCTTCCAGTAATTTATCAGAAATTTCTTTTCCTTTCAAGAAGTCCTCCAGTTTTTTCATCCGTTTTGGAATCGGGCCAACTGCACAATAGGCAAAACGGTAGTTCTTGTTTGCATCGACGAGAACACCAATTCCTGCTTGTGCCAGATCTTCACCTTTGTATCGACCTAATTTTTCATAAACTCCTGCATGTTGAAAGATCGGAATATTAATTCCCAACACAAGTTCATCGGGTTTTAGAGTTGTTTTTTTGGGTCCGGTAAACCAATCATGAATTGAGATTGTTCTCTTTCCTGCTTTGCTTTGAGCCATAACTTCTGCATCATACACAAGCAGTGCCGGAGCAGAATCTAGGCTGGGAACTGCTGAACAGATATTTCCAACAACTGTAGCCCTGTTTCTTATTCCAACCGAGGCAACTTTTTCACTGGCTTCCCATAAAATTGGTAATTTTTCTTTGAGCTGTTGTGATTCAATGATTTCTGTAAATGTAACACCTGCACCAAGAAAAACATTATCTTTGGAGATTTTAATCTGATTTAGTCCTGTAATCCCTTTTATGTCGATCACGTTTTCTGTCTTAACGATCTCTTCCTTTAGGTGAACTATCAGATCGGTTCCTCCTGCCAGGATCTTTGCTTTTCCATTAAATTCTGAAAGCAAGATCAAGGCTTCATCAATATCTTTTGGCTTATGATAATTAAAATCGCTTATAATTGCCATATTAACTCCTTATTTTAAAGATTCACAATATATAAATAACGGCTAATTCTATCTGAATCGACAAATTTGAGAATAGATTTAGCTTCATTAATTCTCGATTCATAAATGTAAGAATTTCCTTCTTTTTCAAATTCATTTTTCAAAGTTCTTGCAATATTTTGACTCTTTTTCCAGAATTCTTTTTCACTCTCTGTAAAATCCCAAGTTCTGAATTTTAAATTGTTTTTTTTCAAAGCTTGTGCTAATTGTGTTTTATCGGGAAGCAATATTTCTTTATCTCCATCTGGTTTTATCATTTGCGAAAAGAAGATTCCCAACTTCCCATTTTTCTTTAGAATTTCTTTCATTTTTTGAATTGTTTTGTTTAGGTCTTCCACAAAATATAAGGTATCGATGGCAATGATAGTATCGAAAGAATTTTGGGGGAAATCTAATTCATCCATATCCATTGTGATAAATTTCAATCGATCCTGTTTTGATTGTGTTCTATCTTGTGCCCATTTGATTGCTGTTTCAGCAAAATCGACACCTGTAATCTTTGCCTTGGTTTTATCGGAAATAAATTCGGCAATCGTACCGGTAGCACAGCCTATATCCAGAACTTTTATATTTTCATTTATTTCTAATAACTCTAACAGTTTATAAAGCTGCTCCATATTCATCATATTAAATTGAGAAATATTCTTACCGTAAAGCATCTTGCAGAATTTTCCGTAAACTTGACTATTCTCTTTTTGAACCAACATTTTTCCAAAACCATCGGCTTTCTGTTTTTTCAAAAATTTTGAAGCTTCGTTGGTTATAGAATATTCCTCATTTAATTCTTTAATGAATTTCTTTTGAATTAGGGATTTGTAGGCAGAACTAAGGTTAGAAAATGTATCTTTATAATGGCGTTCCCCAGCTACTGAAATGGATTCTTTAGTAACCTTTCTACCTGATCTTCCAATACCTTTAATCAAACTAAGAAGCTGCTCTTCAGCTTTATTAATTTTCATCCTGTTTTCTACTTCCTATTTTTTTTCTACTCAGATTCCATTGCGATAATTCGGCACATAGAAGATTCTAATTCAATACCGCGTAATGGGAACATTCAGATCCAAACACGATTGTTATTA
>DAOUTP010000395.1 GCA_030626645.1 Candidatus Cloacimonadota bacterium | reverse complement strand
CGAGTATAGCGAGAAGAGAAGGACACGCCTTCGTAAAAAAACTATGGCGGTGCAGACAGTAGGATGAGTCAATACAACGGTACTATTTTATTTCCCGGCACTTTTTTTACTACGTTCTTCAATTCGAGCGAGAGCAGAATTGTAGAGATCTCTCCAACTGTAAAACCGGTTTCAACTATCAATTTATCAAAATGGGTTTCCGGTTTATTTTGCAGCAATATTTGATATACTTGTTCTTCTTTTTCATTAATTTCAGGGAAAAGTCTTTGCTGCTGATCCATAACAAGTTCATATTCTTCTAAAATATCTGCTGCTTTTGTTACTATTTTTGCTCCCAGTTTTATAAGGTAGTTGGGACCTTCCGCTTGCGGACGGTTAACATCACCGGGCAAAGCAAATACATCTCTGTTTTGATCCATGGCAAATTTTGCTGTGAGTAATGCTCCGCTTTTCTTACTTCCTTCAATTATCAAACTGCCTAAAGTAAAACCGCTTATTATTCTGTTTCTAATTGGAAAATTCCATTTTTCTGCTTTACTTCCCGGAATAAATTCAGAGATCAAGACACCATTTTTTAAAATTCTATCGGCTAGTTCTCTATTTCTGGAAGGATAAATCTGATCAACACCCGTTCCCATTACAGCATAAGTTCTGACTCCACTCTCCAAAGCTGCCAGATGCGAAATTGTATCTATTCCGTAAGCCAATCCGCTCACAATTGTAAAACCTGATACGGCAAGTTCCTGCACAATTTTTTTCGTCATTAATTTACCATAATTACTTGCTTTTCTGGTACCAACAACACCAAGTGCACGTCGGAAATCATCCTTTTTTATTGTACCTCTATAAAATAGGAAAGGAGGTGGGTCAAATATATTTTTCAGTGGTCCGGGATATTCATCATTTAATATTGAGACAAATTTAATGTTATACTGCTCGATGAGATCACAAATATTTCCCCAATTTTCCGGTTCTTGAATGTTTGATAGATGTTCTTTTGCAATTTCAGAAATGAATTCTATATCATTTAAGTTTGAAATATCGTTAATAAAATCAATCGGTTCTCCAAGTGTCTTTACAAGTCTTATCGCTGTTGCATGACCAATCTCAGGAGCAGAAAGCAGTTTGATCCATGCCTTAATTTTTTCCAAATTATTTTCCATAAATTTCCCTGTTCACGATTTGTGGTGGAATTTTCCCCTGCCAGATGGCAATGGCATTCTCAATAGCGATAAGTCCCATATTGGTTCTAGTCTCAACAGATGCACTTGCAATATGCGGCGCTAAAACAATATTATTACAATTTATCAAACCCTCAATTAATTTTGGTTCATTTTCATATACATCTAAACCGGCACCTGCAATCCATTGTTCTTGCAGAGCTTTTAGAAGCATCTCTTCATCAACAACTGCACCTCTGGATGTATTAATTAGAATGGCTGTATTTTTCATCATTTTCAGTTCTTTTTCTCCGATCAGGTGTTTCGTCTTCGGTAACATGGGAACATGAAGAGAAACAAAATCAGATTCTCTGAGTAGTG
>DAOUTP010000344.1 GCA_030626645.1 Candidatus Cloacimonadota bacterium | reverse complement strand
TATAGAAATTATGCAGACGATGTTGTAGAAGCTTTTGTCCAACGTGCAAGTGATAACGGAATTGATATCTTTCGTGTATTTGACGCACTCAATGATTTCCGAAATTTCCAAACTGTTGTAAAGGTGATCAAGAAGAATAAGAAACATTTTCAAGGTACAATCTGCTATTCTCTCACAGAACCCAGAATGGGTGGAAAAACTTACAATTTAGATTATTATTTAGAGAAAGCTAAGCAGTTGGAAGAACTTGGTGCAGATACGATCTGTATTAAAGATATGGCTGGTCTTATCGCTCCTTATGATGCCTACAACCTGGTAAAAGCACTCAAAGAGCAAACAGATATTCCAATTCATCTTCATACTCATTTCACATCAGGGATGGGAGATCTCACACTTTTCAAAGCTATCGAAGCTGGAGTGGATATCATTGATACGTGTATGGCACCTTATGCATACAGAACTTCTCATCCTGCTGTAGAACCTCTTGTAATTTCTCTTTTGGGAACTAACCGCGATAGTGGACTGGATATCAATAAGTTAGCTGAGATCGATAAGGAAATGGAGAAAGTAATTCCAAAATACAAGCATTTTCTCGATGATACAAAAAATGCAATAATAGATACAAATGTGATTCTTCATCAAACTCCGGGCGGAATGCTTTCCAACCTTGTAAACCAGTTACGTCAGATGGATGCACTTGATAAATTGGATGAAGTATTTGAAACACTTCCAAAGGTGCGGAAGCAGCTTGGACAGGTTCCGCTGGTTACTCCTACAAGCCAAATTATAGGTATACAAACTGTGAATAACGTGTTATTCGATAAAGATGGTGAAGAGTTTTCCAATATTACAGAACAGGTGAAAGATCTATGCTTCGGACTTTATGGAAAGACAACTCTGCCAATTGATGAAAAGGTTCGAAAGAAAGCATTGAAAGGTTATCCACGAGGTGAAACTCCGATAACGACCAGACCGGGTGATTCACTCGAACCGGAACTTGCAAAAATACAAGAAGAGGTTAAGGGTTTGGCAAGAAATATTGATGATGAGGTTCTCTGTGCACTATATCCTGTTACCGGCAAGAAATTCCTCAGTTGGAAATACGGACTTGAGAATATTCCAGAGGATGTAAAACCAAAGACATTGGATGATGTACAAGAGGAAAAGGAACTCATTAATAAAGCACTTTCTGGTGAACTAACAACGAAAAAAGTGAAACCTGCTAATGCAAGAGCTTTTGACGTTTATGTGGATGGTGAACATTTTAATGTGGAGGTTGCAGATCCAAACGCAAGACAGATGGGAATCGTTGTTAAGAAAAAAGAGGAAATTGCATATGGTGATAACTCCGGCAATTTAGTTGCTCCCATACCCGGTATGATTATTGAATATCAGAAGAAGGTTGGAGATAAAGTAAAAACCGGAGATACTATAGTTGTGTTGGAAGCTATGAAAATGTTTAATAATCTGGGTGCTCCATGCGATGGCATTGTAAAAAACATTATCCGTATAGCTGGTGACTCAGTTGCAAAAGGTGATGTTCTTTGCCAAATTGAACCAAAAAAATAGGAATATTGATCTTTCACAAAGTTTAAAAGCCCTGCAAATGCGGGGCTTTTACAGTAACTCATATAAACGAGTAAACTCTATATTACTCCTCTATTTCGATAATAAATCAACATCAGGATCAGTAGAACCATTTGCATAAAAATACCAAAAAGTGCTACATAAACATGTGTTGCAGTAAAGCTTAGAATTACAGAAAGTATAAATAAGGCAATAACAATCAATTTTTTATATAGCTTTTCCTTTGCAACAATTACAAAGATTCCGACTGCAATTGTTAGTAATGGTGTTGTGAAAAAAAATATGTTCATGTTTAATATATGGTTCTGTAATTAAAACATTATTTCAAATATTTTTTATTCACCCAGCCTGACCATGATTCATCATCGGGTGTAATCGTGAATTTTATCCAATCGTTTTTCTCATCAACCACAAATACAGTAACGCC
>DAOUTP010000225.1 GCA_030626645.1 Candidatus Cloacimonadota bacterium | reverse complement strand
AAGGAAGCCTGTGGTGAAGGCGAATGCGGGGCATGTACTATCCTCTTAGATGGCAAACCAGTAACAAGCTGCATACTTAATGCGATACATGCTGAAGGTAAAGAGATCGAGACGGTTGAAGGCATTTCTAAAACAAAATTAGGTAAAATTATCATTGATTGTTTTGATGAAACAAACGCGGTACAATGCGGATTTTGTTTCCCCGGATTTTTTGTGAGTTCCTACTATTATGTAAAAACTGATGGAGAAAAAAATCTCAATAAAATAAAGGAAGCACTTTCCGGTAATATTTGCAGATGCACCGGATATAAGAAAATTTTTGAATCGGTAATGCTGGCTTGTGAAAGAGCAAATTAGATTTTCATTGGGAATAAAAATTGCAACCTTACAAATTAATGAAAAGATAAGGAATTTTTATGAAATTTAATAAACCAAAAGATATAAATAGCCTTTATGAAGCATTAGATAATATGGAAAAACAATATTTACTGGCTGGTGGAACAGATATAAATGTTCAGATCAAAAATGGCACAATTTGTGACCCGAGCATAATTTACATAAATCATATAAAAGAGCTTTCCGGCATTGAAGAGGAAAATGATCAGATCTTAATTGGTTCTACAACCAGCTTTAAGGAAATAATTGATTCCGGTATCATCAAGAAACATCTTCCACTTATTCACAATTCTCTGCAGAATTTTGCTTCACCACTCATTCAAACTTCTGCCACAATTGGCGGTAATATTGCCAACGGATCTCCAACTGCCGATGTAATTCCAATATTATTAGCTCTTGATGCTAAACTGATGATCTGTTCCAAATCAACTAACCGCGAAGTGTTCCTAAAAGATTTCTTTACTGACTATAAAAAAAATGTGATGAAGAATAATGAATTAATTACCAAGATCATTATCTCGAAAAAAGCTGAACATAAATATCAAACTTTCTATGAAAAGGTTGGATCAAGAAACTCTCTGGCAATTGCTAAAGTAGCTATCGCGGGTATAAAGAAAGTAGTGAAGGAAAAGATAATAGATATTAAACTTGCTGTTGGAAGCTTGACAGAATATCCTCGCAGATTATTTAAAGTCGAAGAATATATTAAGGGAAAAACCCTGTTGGAAATAGACTTTGAAAAGGTTGATAAATTCTTAAATATGGAGATCACACCAATATCCGATCTGCGCTCCGACAAAGAGTACAGGTATCATGTTTGCGTAAATCTGATCCGAACATTTTTGAATCAATAATGCCTCACCAGACTGCTTACTCTCCACTGTCATTATTTTTTTTAACGAAAGCGTGTCCTTCTCTCAAAAGAGAAGGAACATAAAAAACCGTTGAAAGTGTGAAAGAAAACCAAATTTTACCGTAGTGACAAATCACTGATCTGTTTTTACTATTTCACCCATCTGATATATTTCATCCTTGACAAAAAGAGCTCACTATACGATCAGATATTCAGTGTTTGGTAGACAACAATTATCAAGCTACGTGCTTTTATGGAGGAAAGAAAGATGAAAATTTATGTTGGTAATTTATCTTATAAGATGACAGATGAAGAGATGGAGAAATTGTTCACAGCTTTTGGTGCAGTAACCGAAAGCAAAGTTATTATGGACAGAGAAAGCGGGCGTTCAAAAGGATTTGGATTTATTGAAATGCCAAATCAGGAAGAAGGTGAAGAAGCGATCAAACAACTCGATGGAAAAGAGATTGATGGAAGAGACATTAAGGTAAACGTTGCTAAACCTAAAGAAAATAAACCACGTAGAAGAGAGCGATATTAATAATTTGAATTCTTGATCTTATTATTTCCGTTCCGAAGAGCTAAACTGTTTTTCGGAACATTATTTGTAATTCGTTAAAACAGACACAAAAGGATGTAAAATGGCTAGAAGTAACTATTCGTATGAAAAACGTCAAAAAGAGTTAGCCCGGAAGAAAAAGAAGGAAGATAAGCGCCTGAAAAAATTAAATAGAGCTTTAGGCATTGAAGAAGAAAAACCGGAAGTTATCAACGAAGATGAAGAAAATGCTGATAATGAAACGGAAACAACTGAGGACAGTAATTAATTAACATCCCTGCAAGATTGCGTCAACGTCACCAAAATCGGTAGAGTTAACGCAATTGATATTAGGGATACAAACTTAAGTGGTTACTATTATGAAAGAAGAAAAAGATTTGAAATTAGCCGTACTTATTGATGCTGATAATATCCCATATTCAAATATAAAAGGAATGCTCGATGAAATTGCAAAATTTGGTATTCCAACCATAAAACGGATATATGGAGATTGGACAAAACCAACTGTTTCAGGTTGGAAACCAGCTTTACTTAAACATGCCATAACTCCAATTCAGCAATACAGTTATACAACAGGTAAAAATGCCACGGACTCTGCCATGATCATCGATGCAATGGATATTCTGCATAAAGAAAAAGTGGATGGATTTTGTCTTGTATCCAGTGATAGCGATTTTACACGATTAGCAATAAGACTTCGGGAATCCGGTATGATGGTTATTGGAATTGGGGAAAAGAAAACTCCTCATCCATTTATCGCAGCCTGTAACAAATTCATTTACATTGAAATTATCGGTGCAGCAACAATTCCCAAACAAACTCCCAAAACCGCACCAGCTTCAGTTCAAAAAGCTGAAATTGATACAATAGATAATAGATTTATCCAATTATTAAGATCCTCGATAGACGATATGGCTGATGATGATGGCTGGGCATTTCTTGCCGCTGTTGGAGCTTTGATCAATAAGAAAAAACCGGATTTCGACCCTAGAAACTATGGATTCCTCAAACTTACTCCTCTCATAAAATCATTATCTAAACATTTTACAGTTGATGAAAGAGAAGTTGAGAACAAATCCCATATAAAACATATTTATGTGAAGAATAAAAAGAAAACTGCTCGCAAAAGATGAACCCCATCCCCAGCCCTTCCCCTTAAACTAAGAGGAAGGGAGCAAAAAATCTGTCTTTCTGAGAAACTCTACTTGCTCTTCTATGAAGAATCTCTGCATTTGCTTTTTCTCCCTGCTTCTCTTTAATCATTTTTAAATTGCTAATTTAAAATTTTTATTAAGTCTCTCAATCTTTTTAACAGTAACTTTTTATTATAATTGACATTTAAGTTTTACATTTCACATTAGTTTTTGATTTTGAATGTTAGCTAAGCAACAAAAAATTAGGAGAAAATGTATGAAAAAACTGTTTTTGTTATTTTTGTTTACGATCATTGTATCTCAACTTTTGGGTCAATTTTCTT
>DAOUTP010000130.1 GCA_030626645.1 Candidatus Cloacimonadota bacterium | reverse complement strand
GCCAAAAGAAAAGAGGATTTTAATAGAATATTGATCAGGTCAGTAAAATATGATAAACAATTGCAGGAGATGTTACATTTAATTGAATTGAATAACGAAATGTTGTTTTCAAGATGCTTGGCGTGTAACAATAAGTTGCAAGTGATTCAATCAGAAAAAATTGGTGGTTTAGTTCCTGAATATGTGAAACATAATTTCACTGAATTTAAGATTTGCAGAAAATGTGGTAAGATTTTCTGGCAAGGTTCACATTATGATGCTATGATGAGCAAACTTAAGAATTTATTGACAACTTAAGTTCCCAAAATTAAAAAACACTAAAGAATTATTATATATAATAAATAAATATTTCAAGTAGTTTCTCAATTAGGGGGGTGCTGTGAAAAAATGGATGTTTTTTCTGTTTGTTTTAATATTTACTGGTTATGCTTTTGCTCAGGAAATTGATACTACAGAACCAATTGGAGACTCCCTAAAAGCCGAAATTATCATATTAGAATGTCCACTAAACCTATCAGCTAAAGCATTGAATGACCATACTGTCTCTTTACGCTGGCAAAGTTCAAAGACTAATATTACGGGATTTAACCTTTTTAGAAGAAGTGGTGAGAGTGAATTTATTGAGATCATTAAATTAGAGAAGAATAAAGCTTTTTTTGTTGATGAAAAGCTAAAATTCAATGTGAACTATTCATACAAAGTTCAATGCTATAATGAAGAAATGAAATCCGATTTCTCTGACGAGATCACGATATCCACAGTATTTCCTATGCCATCAAATCTTGATGCAACACCAATTGATGATCAATCTGTAAAGATAACTTGGCGGGATAATTGCGATTTTGAGACTGGATTTATTATTGAGCGGAAGAGTATGGATACCCAATATATGGTGACTGGAAAAGTCTCTGCCGATGAAACAGAATATATTGATGAAGGATTGATAGTTGGAGAAAAGTACTATTATCAAATTAAAGCAGAATCTGAATTAAACGAATCATTAGCTTCTGATAAAATTACTGTGGAAACTGAATTTCCAGCACCTGCCAATTTTAAGGTGAAAGCTCTAGATGATCAATCTATACGCCTTACCTGGGAAGATGGATATGATTATGAAAACGGCTTTAAAATTGAGAGAAAAACCGGTAATGATGAATTTGAGGAAATTGCTGTTGTAGAACCAAACTCACGTTATTACGTTGACAATGAATTAAAAGATGGTGAAACATATAGTTATACTATAAAGGCATTTACGGAGATAAATGAATCCAGACCCAGCATTTCTTCCTCTACAGAATTAATGTTCCCATCACCTCAGAAATTGTATATTGATGTCCTAAATGACCACTCTGCAAAACTGTATTGGGAAGATAGATCCACTTTTGCTCACGGTTATATTCTTGAGCGTAAAGTTAATGATGGCGAATATGAAGAGATCAACCAACCTGGTAAAAACAAGAGAGATTATCTAGATGAAGATTTGCTTTTGGGTGATGAATATACTTACCGGATCAAAGCACTATCCAAAGTAAATGAATCGGAATATTCCAACGAAGTAGGCACAAAAACTGATTTTCCGGGACCTGAGAATCTTTATGCCGAGAACGTCGATGATCAATCTATTAAATTATTTTGGGAAGACAATTGTACTTTTGAGACAGGGTACAGATTAGAAAGAAAGGAAAGCGGTGGTGAATTTCGAGAAATAGTTAACCTGGGATCAAATGAGACTTTCTTCTTAGATACGGATCTCTCTTTTGGAATAACTTATAATTACAGGGTAGTGGCTTTTACACCTGCATCCGAATCAGCTTATTCCAATATTTTATCAGCCAAGACAATTTTTCCCGAACCAACCTATCTTTCTGTCCTTATTTTGGATGATCAATCATTAAAATTATCATGGATGGACAATTGTACATTTGATACAGGATTCAAAATTGAAAGAAAGACAGGAAAAGAAGATTTTATTTTGATCAAAGAACTTCCCGCAGCAGCAGATTCCTATTTGGATAAAGGACTCATCTACGGTACGCAATATATTTACAGGATTGTAACAGTATCAAAATCTAATTCTTCAAACTATTCAAGTGAGATCATTGCCAGAACAGTATTTCCAGAACCTTCCTATCTGAGCTCAGAAGTTCTCGACGATAAAACTGCTTTGATCTATTGGGAAGATAACTGCCAATTTGAAACAGGATTCAGGATCGAAAGAAAAGCGGAGGGCGAAGAATATAAAATTCTTGTACAACTTCCGGCAAATTCAACTTCCTATACAGATGAAAATGTGAAATTTGGAAAAACTCATTATTACAGAGTTCAGACAATTACTTCGATCAATGCCTCCGATTTTTCCAATGTTGAATACTTGAATACGATATTTCCTCATCCTACAAATCTAAGCGTGGAAATCGTTTCTGCCGGTAAGATCAAATTAAACTGGAGCGATAACTGTTATTTTGAGAAGGGATATAGAATAGAACGAAGCCAAAATGGATCTGATTTTAACCTGATCAAAAAAGCAAATCCCAATACTACAGAATTTATTGATAGTGACCTTAAGTACGATGTGGAATATTCATATCGAGTTCAAGCCTTTACAGATGTAAATACATCTCATTATACTAATACAGTTACGGAATATTACGGGTTACTTGTTCCGGGAAATTTTAAAATTTCGGTTGTTGCTGATCGGCAGGTTAAACTCAGCTGGGTAGATAATAGCAGTATTGAAGAAGGTTTCAAGATTCAAAGAAGAGGTGAGGATAAGGATTTCACAACCATCGCAACAATATCGGCAGATACCGAATCTTACTTCGATAAGGATATAGATATCCATAAAAAATATTATTATCGAATCTTCAGTTTTATTAACAGGAATAATTCCCCTGAATCAGAAGTTTACCCGGCAATTTGTCATTTCGGGAAATTGCGTGTTCCTGAAGATCATCCGACAATACAAGCAGCAATTAATTTTGCCGTTCCCAGAGATGTCGTGATTGTCCAACCAGGCATCTATAAAGAAAATATTAATTTTGAAGGTAAGAATATAACCGTCTGTTCTAAATTTCAAACCACCCGGGATAGATCATTCATAACTTCTACCATTATTGATGGGAAGAGCTCCGGCAGCGTCGTAAATTTCGAAAGCGAAGAGACCGAAGCAGCAGAACTTATTGGTTTCACGATCCAGAATGGTTCAGGAAACGCACACCGTGGCGGCGGCATATTTATCTATAATTCAAGCCCGACAATTAAAGATGTAGTCATTATGGACAATGTAGCTGAGAATTTTGGCGGCGGGATCTATCTATACAACTCCAATTCTTTAATTGAGAATGTGAAGATCGAGAATAATACCTCTTTAGGGACAAAGCATGGTTATGGTGGAGGGGTTTATTTAAGTAATTCTAATCCTGTTCTTAAGAAGATGGAAATTATTAATAACAAAGCTAATGAATTTGGCGGTGGAATTTATATCTACAATTCAAATCCGGAACTCACCGCATGTGTGATATCCGGCAATGAAGTTATCGGCACAGAATACGGTTTTGGTGGCGGGATCTATACTCAGTATTCAACCTCTACCTGGCGTAATCTTACCATTAGTGATAATTCGGCTAAATTTGGCGGAGCGATCTATTGTAATAGTTTTTCTAATCCAAAAATATACAGTTCGATTCTTTGGAATAATTCTCCCCAGGAAGTATGTTTCCACAAATTTGGTGACATTAAAATGACATTAAGCTATTGTAACATAATGAATTTTGAAGATGGTTTTAAAACAAATAATAATGGTTCATTGTTCTTTAAGATGGGAGTGATAAATTCTGATCCCAAATTTAAAGATGCTGCTAATAGAGATTATAATCTGTTAGAAGAATCTCCCTGTATCGATACCGGAGATCCGTCTGAAGAATTTTTTGATGCTGACGGATCCAGAAACGATATGGGAGCAAAATAAAAAAAATAAAAAAATATAATCCAGGAGGAATTGTACATGACAAAGAGAACAAAAATTTTATTAATTATTATCTGCATGGTCGTACTAGTGAGCAGTAATGTTTTTGCTCAGATCTTTCAAAGACAGATATTCACAGGACTTCATAGCAATGCAACAAAATTGATCGGTGGAGAAGAGGACGATAGTACAGTCAGGATATTAGGTGAGTTTAACGGTGGATACTATATCACCCGTAAAATTGGGGTTGGCATTGAGGCTGGTTATGGCTTTGTTACTGTGCGTGATAAAGATCAACTTTTGGAAGTGATGAGCCATCTAATTGAAAAAGAGGATGCTCCCTTTAAAACAACCTTTATCCCGATCTCTGTTTTTGGACGTTACAACCTGATCAAAGATCAGAACTGGATCCCCTATCTCACCGGTGGAATGGGTGTAATGATGTGGAATTGTGAAAACACAGATACCGGTACAGAGATCACTTCCGGCAACAATTTTATTGCTAATGTCGGTGGTGGTATTGAGTGGGAAATATCCCGCACGGTTGCTATCGATTTCGGTGTGAAATATCAAAATATATTTAACCAGAATCAAGATATGTCCGGTGAATCTACAACTGCTCTGGCAAGAGGAGATATTCAATCAGGGAATCTATCTGCCGGTTTTGGCATAACTCTGCGCTTTGGCGGCTGGAGAGATACCGATGGTGACGGAATTGAAGATAAACTTGATGAATGTCCTCTCATTCCTGAAGATTTTGATAATTTCGAAGATGAAGACGGTTGTCCTGATTATGATAATGATGGCGATGCTTTGGCTGATTCAGTTGAAACAAATACAGGAACATTTATCAGTGCCGATAGTACAGGAACAGATCCCAATGTTGCCGATACTGATATGGATGGTGTTAATGATTACGATGAAGTTTATACTTACAAAACTGATCCACTTTCAGTTGATACAGATGCTGACAGTCTGAGTGATGGAGATGAGATCAATAACTATCAGACTGATCCTAACTCAATGGATACCGATGGTGATAATTTGAATGATGGTGATGAAATATTCACTCACCAGACTGATCCGCTAAATGCTGACACAGACGGTGATGGATTCCTGGATGGAGTTGATCAATGTCCGTTAGAACCGGAAACATTTAATGGCTTCCAAGATGCTGATGGTTGTCCTGATAAGAAACCGGAAATAATATTTGAGAAGAAGTCACCTATTATTCTGGATGGTGTGAACTTTAAAGTAGGAAGCTCTGAACTGACTGATGGTGCGAAGAATGTACTTGGCAAGGTTGTTAGAACGTTGAAGGATTACAAAGAAATGCACCTTGAGATCAGCGGGCATACAGATAGTTCAGGTTCCAGAGCGCTAAATATGAAGCTCTCCAGAAAAAGAGCTGAATCTGTACGCCGTTATCTGATCAATCAGGGAATTAAAGAATTCAGATTACGTGCTATAGGTCTTGGTCCTGATCATCCTGTAACTTCCAACAAAACAAAAGCAGGACGAGCAAAAAATAGACGTATTGAGTTCTTTAGAACAAAATAATAGATTAGATAAGCTGTAATATGAGGACCCGGTGTCGGCCGGGTTCTTTTTTTTGTGAGTAGTATTAT
>DAOUTP010000318.1 GCA_030626645.1 Candidatus Cloacimonadota bacterium | reverse complement strand
TCTGGCCTTCTTTCAGATTTGTAAAGTCAGTGACCTTGCCTTTTTTGCTTTTGGATTTTGTGTTTTTGAAGATCGGGAGCACACTCGCATCAGCCACAATGAACTTGCCTGCGTTCTCAGGCTTTCCATTTTCAGTCTTTGTCTGAAGTTTATTCGCTTTAATATAGTCCCATAGTTTTTTGGTGATCTCTGTCCTGGGAAGTTCTGTTGCTCTCAGAAACTCTGCCAGCTCATTTTTCAGCTTTACCGGTTTCATCAATCCTTTTGCTTCTGCCATTTTTAACTCCTTCATATTTAAATTTATGGATTAATTATTACATTTCTTAGTTTTATTTGTCACATAACTTTACGGATATGCCACTGAAAAAGCCAAGAAGATCTTCCTAATACCAACAATGCCAATCAGGCCAGAATCTAAAAGCCAGATTCCAAATGTAAAAGATTTAGCCTCTCCTGTGTCGAAGAATGGATACTTCCTGTTTGAAACAAATCGGGGAATTGTTACCATTACTTACAAACATACCGATATGGCCCATCTACGCAAGCATTTGAAAAATGATTCAGATCCTTTATTTTTTTGCGGTCACATTTATAATGTTGTTATAAGTCCCGAAGCAATTGGGGTATAATTGATCGTTTTGTGGATCTTCTTTCCATTGACCGTCAACCAGAAACTTGTATTCGTATTTTCCGGGAGGAATTATCACGTTCCTGACCCACGTCCCGTTTTCATTGCTTTTCATAGGGTGGGTTTTCAGATTCCATTTGTTAAAATCCCCTATCAAAAAGACTTCATTGGCATCGGCGTTTTCAAGTGAAAATGTCACCTTCCGCCGTTTAATTCCCTGTCTTATTTTGATTCTTTCCATCTAATACCTCCTTAAATGACACTGATTGATTCAAAAACATAAAATGTCCTGTGTTGCCTATCTATTTGATCAGCAAATCACCTTATCTTAGGAAAAATCGAAAACTCTGATACAACGAAAAAATCATTAATACAACACTTTTTTTTATAGCATAAAATACGGAAATAAAATAAGCAGTTTGGAGATATAATTTGTGAGATCAAAGGCTTGCTTTAAATTTCTTTGTGGGGCAAGGATATACAATATGCAGGATTTTTTTGAATCGCTTTTGTTTCAGACTTCGTGTCTGAAGCTTCAATTTCCGAAAAGGGAAGGTTTATAACCGAAATCAATGTTATGCTTTCTTGCATAAGCACAACCCGAAGCCATTTCTTACTGATTACATATATCGCATAATTCCCAGCAAAAAGCAAAAAGGCAAACCCCGTAAAAAGGATTTGCCTTTTTTGATTCTTGTGTTACCATCGGCAGATCTGCAGAACCGAAATATATAGACACATCTGTTCCAAAATTCTGCTTTAAACCCGCGCTTCCGCATGTTCTATTTTTTTTGACATCAAAACCATTTTTAATTTGTCATGGCATTTCCAAAGTTGTTAAGACAATGCCGTCAACTTGCTGTGGTGCGAGGAACATAATTCAAAAAAGGTATCTCCCTATGAAACAAAAACTTCCAAAAATGCGCACTGTCCACATGACATATCTTTATCTATCTGATCCCAAAAGCTTGGAAAAATTCCTTCGCGAATTCAGGCAAATTCTCAAAGACAATTATCAAAAAATCATCGTTGCAGGCGAAGAACGATATTCATGTGGCCAAGACCACACAAGATTAAATCCTAATTGGGAACCTTTTCAGCACCTGGAACGTTATAGTTTGGAACAAGGTCTCGATGACTTTGATCAGTCAGGGATTTTTTAGAGGAATATTTAAATCGTCGGATTATTTGTGAGTGTGACATCCTGATCGACCGGAGGGAACAGCGGAAAAGGGATCTCATAGAACAATTTGGGATGGATTTTATAGGATATGATTTGGTAGATTGAAAGTTGGGAGGGTTGTAAGATATCGTTTTGATATCATAATGATTAATTGTTTGATCTTAAAGTGAATATATTGCAGGTATCAAAAGTGTGGATAACGCTTAACTTGATTATTAGTAGGGTCTATTTCTCAAGCCATTCAATTGCAGCTGATTCATCTGTAAAAATCTTGCCTTGATACCCAGCATTAATGAGAAATGTTTCCACAAAACCGTAATCAACCATGTCCTCTAAGCCTATAAGCAAGACATGTTTAGAGCGTGGCTTATACCCAAGTTGTTTGGATTGTTTATATGCAAATTCGTAGTGGGCGGAAACAGAAGT
>DAOUTP010000291.1 GCA_030626645.1 Candidatus Cloacimonadota bacterium | reverse complement strand
TAACTACAACACTGGCATGCTTTACACGCTGAATTACTAATTTCATTTATTAGTCCGTATAATTATCCGGAAATAGGATTCTCTCAATTGTCTCAATTATTATGTGAAGAACAGCAATATGTATTTCTTGAATTCTATCGGTTGTCTTACCGGGAGCAATAAGTTGCAGGTCACATTTTTCATTCAGTTTTCCACCATCTTTACCCAATAATCCAAAAGTTATCATTTTCTTTTCAGCTGCTCTCTTTACAACATTGATAATATTCTGCGAATTACCACTGGTTGAAATTGCGATTAAAACATCACCTTTTTTCCCGTAGGCTTCCACACCTCTTGCAAATATCTCTTCAAAACCATAATCATTTGCAACGCAGGTGATATGTGACGGATCGGTTAGGGAAATTGCAGGGAGAGCACGACGCTCTTTACGAAATCTCCCGGTTAGTTCTTCAGCAAAATGCATCGCATCTGTTGTGCTGCCGCCATTACCGCAAATAAGCACTTTATTCCCACTATCAAATGCACTCGCAATTGTATTGGAGATTTGTTCAATTAACTTAGTACTTTGTTTATCTGAAGCAAAATCAGTAAAATTTTTTGCTGTTTCATTTAATGATATTTCAATATTTTTTTTCATCTTTTTACCCTTTCCCATTTCTGCTGAAAAATTTAAACTCTATATCTTCAACGTCAATAGGATTTTTCATTTCTGTAAAGAAATGCGCAAATTTTAGAATTCTGCTTTCACTTCTACACTAAGTTTATGAACCTGTTTTTCTTCCGGATAGCTATTCCCTGAATATTGCAGATTCAGTGAAGTAAAATTGCTCATACGGTAGTCCATGTTTACGTCCCATTTGAAAATATTACCCTCTTTTTTATCTGACAGGAAGGTTAAGAATCCGGAACCATCACGATTATTCCTTTTATAGCTGGCTTTGGCAAAGAACCTGTATTTCCGCTTATAGAAGTAAGATGCCGATTCTTCAAATTCAAATGCACTGATCGTATATTGATTATCATTAGCAGCATCATTTCCTTTTTCATATGAGTAGGACAAGGATGATTTTAAGGTAACATCCGAAGAAAGTTTGTTTTGAACATCAAGCTCGATCTCATCCAGATCCAACTGCGAATTGTAATGTGAATCCTCTTCTCTTACATGATCGTAATGTAGTTCCATATTTGTATTTTTGAATGCTAATACACGTAATTCAGCATCCCATGTTTCCACATTCTTCTCTGCAGTCTCTTCATTATAACGACTATCCAGAGTCTCCTCTAACTTATAACCCAGCTTGGAAGTTAACTTTCTCTCTAAGATATCAATTGATAAAGTTTGATGCATAATTCTACGACCAAAAATCGTTGTTTCGGGATGCATTAAAACGTCAGGATTCAAAATGTATACTGATATTTTGTCTTCTTCTCTGGAATTTTCTGTTATCATAATGTATGTTTCTGTTTGGAACTTTTTTAGAAAAGAGTTTGTAATCATTTTTGGTGTGAGATGCATGGAAAGGCTGGCATTGATCTCTACCGACATCTCAGGATTTTCGTAATCTATCTGAATAACTTCCCAATCATAATCTCCCTGAAAATATCCCACAAAAAGAGTATCAACATCAAATGAGCCCATATCTTCACCCACATATTGGAACTCTTTGATCTTTGGATAAAATTCAATATTCTTCAATGAGTAATTGGAATTGATGTTCACAAGATCTTTGAAGAACACATTTCGTGCAGAGATATCAGCTATATCAAAGTCATTGATAATTTCTCGTTTATTATCCTTCACCTGCCGATGTGTTAAAGCAATATTAACCCGGTGTTTAACCGTATTCAAAAAAGTTTCAATCCCGAATGTATAGGATGTTTCATCATGCTGTGTTATGTAATCTTGATTATCGCTTAATCTTTGACGATCATTTTTCAGCTCTCCAAATATTCGCGAGGTTATCCATTTCAAATTCGCAGTTTCAAGCTGAGTTTTCCAATTTTTATTTCTCTCGATAAATTTACTATTCTCCGCAATCTCATACTCGTTATTGCGATTGAAATAATCCAAGCCATAAGAAAATTTCCCGAAATTGTATTTACCTTTTAAGTCGTGTTGCTCAATTTTAGAATCATAAATTTGCTGATCCTCTGCAGTTTGTCTCACTAATAGATAACGATGATAAAGTTGTGGAATAACTTTATACTGTTTTATATTGGAGGTAGCAGAAACATACTGTTGATCGGCAAAGTCAGTAACCTGCTTTTGCTTATAGATAATATGGGGAGAATAGAATTCCAAAATATTCATACTTATTTCAGCCGAATATTCTTCACTGTTCAAGCTATCTGGTAATTGTGTGAATTCGTGAGCATCAGCAGCACTTTGCAATTGTGCAAAAGTAGAAAGGTCTCCACCAAGTCTTTCATACATTAATTTCAAATCAGGATTTATTTTATCATAATCGGGGAACAAACGAACACTAAATCTG
>DAOUTP010000282.1 GCA_030626645.1 Candidatus Cloacimonadota bacterium | reverse complement strand
TACGATAATGTTGGTTGGAATATGCGTAATCCTTACAGCAGAATCAGTTGTATTCACACCTTGTCCGCCTTTACCGCTGGCACGATATGTATCAATTCGAAGATCACTTTGTTCTATTTCAACTTCAATATCATCCTCGATCATTGGATATACAAATACAGAGGCAAATGATGTTTGCCGTTTGCCCTGAGCATTAAATGGAGAGATCCTAACAAGTCTGTGAACACCGGATTCAGCTTTTAAATAACCATAAACATATTCTCCTATGATTTCAATTGTAACACTTTTCAATCCGGCTTCATCACCCGATTGATAATCGACTATTTCTATTTTATGTCCGGTTTTTTCTGCCCAACGTTTATACATCCTGAAAAGCATTTCAGCCCAATCCTGCGATTCTGTTCCACCTGCACCGGGATGAATTGTTAGAATAGCACTATTGGGATCTGTCTTTCCATTAAGTAAGAATTGTACTTCAGTGCTATCTACTAAACGTTTCTCTTCTTGTAAAACTTCAGAAGCTTCTTTGAGTAGATGTTCATTATAATCTTCATCGAGAAGAACGATATATGTTTCAAGATCATCTTTGATTGTGGCAAGACGATCATCTTTTTTTATATGGTTTTTTAATTGATTTAGTTCTTTTGTTATTTTAGTAGCTCTTTTCTGATCATTCCAGAAATTGGGTTTTTCCATTTCCGTTTCAGAATTTATTATCTTTTGCTTTATATCAGCAGTGTCAAAGTAACCTCCGAATCTCTGATATTCTATTTATTACTTCCTCACTTTGCTTAATAAAATCTATTAACTCCATCAATTCTCCTTAATAACTAAATAAATTCACATTATTTATTATGAATGTTAAAAAATATATGTTGAAAATTATATCAATAAAAACTTCCGGGTAACAGGCAACTTTTTACTTCTTCATTATAATACCGATCTGTCATTGTTGCAATAAAATCACGTACAACCTCATGATCATTGAATTTGTTACGATATGATTTATCCTTCCTATTTAGGAAGTGCACGAATATTTTAGATTTTGCATTATTCTCTTTTATGTCTTCAATGTATTGGTTGAAGAGAACTTCCATACTTCTATTGATTCTATCTCTTGCTTTTTTTACATCTTTATCAGTATAAATACGTTGATAATTGAATTTCTTCAATTTGAATAAATAGTGAGATGTTTCTTCATCGAAAGCAACTTGATCTTTCCCATGGCTATTTAATATAACACTTTTAACAAGTGTATCAATAATTTCGCTATTGGTATCTCCAAGGTGCTCTGCACAATCTTTTGGTATCTCTTTTCTATCCATTATTTTCAATCTTATTGCATCTTCAATATCTTGTCCTATATAGGCAATTGTATCGGATATCCTCACCACGCAACCTTCCAATGTAGATGGCATCCAATTTTGTTTTTTACCTTCCATTCTTAATTTAATATATTTCTGAATATCATCTTCGGTTTTATCTCTTTGCGGATGCAATATCTGGTTATGAACTTCTCCATCATGAGAAATTATTCCATCTCTAACTTGGAATGTAAGATTAAGCCCTTTTCCTCCTCTAGAGATATAATCGACTACATGCAAACTTTGAATGTTATGATGGAATGCACCAATACTAGCTTTCTTACAGATCTTAGAAAGTGCAACTTCTCCATCGTGACCAAAAGGAGTATGTCCCAGATCGTGACCTAAAGCAATGGATTCTACCAGTTCCAAATTCAAACCCAGCATATTGGCTATAGTTCTGGAAATTTGTGATACATAAGTTGTGTGCAGGCTTCTGTTGGAAGTCTCTTCATCAAACATATTAGTAAAAGAGAACACCTGTGTCTTACCCTGGTATCTTCGGTAAGCACCACTATGCAGAATACGGTCTCTATCTATTGCGAACTCAGTTCGGATAAAGCAATTATCGTCTGGCTTAAGCCTAAAAGCTTCTTTATTCTTACAGGCAAATTCGCTGTAATGTTCGCTTGAGCGAACTACAAATTCATTAAAGAGTTTTATAAATTTTTCTCGATCCATTATTTACTCCGGTACTTCATAAAATACGGTTCAAATCCCTCTTCCCTTTTCTTCTTTTCAAAATATGTTTCAACATGTCCATCTTCCGATTCTCTTGTAAACCCTTTTTTATAAATTGATGTAAAATCTTTTCTTTCCAGAAAGTGTTCAACGATCCAATTAGCATAATCACTATGATCTGTAGCGATATCAATAATACCACCTTTAGTTAGCAATTTATGCATAATATCTATAAAACTATGTTGGATGATCCGGCGGTGGAAGTGTCTCTTCTTGGGCCAGGGATCGGGATGCTGCAAATATATCTTTTCAATTGAATTAGTTGGAATGAACCTAATACTTTCTTCATTAAGAAATATTTTAGCAATTCTCACGTTCTTGAGCTTCTCTTCATATAATTTACGGAATAATGTTTTAACACGTTTTTCTTTAAGATCAATACCAATAAAATTAATTTCCGGATTTTGCTGAGCAATTTTAATTAGGAATTCTCCTCTGCCGCTACCTATCTCAATATGAACCGGATGATTATTCCCAAATATTTTATGAAAATCTAATAT
>DAOUTP010000357.1 GCA_030626645.1 Candidatus Cloacimonadota bacterium | reverse complement strand
GGTGATATTTAGATAAAACAGTTTCAACAAGAAAACAATTTGAACCCACATTTAATTATAATGAGGTGAGGGAGTGAATATTAATGGAACAAATTGAAGAAGCTAACGTTAGTACCTTACTAATTATTTTCGTGTTTTTTTGGCAAGGAAATCTATGCCAGTGATTTAGTATTCAGTGCCGGTAAGACTACCATCTCTTTCAATTTTAGCCCAAGGGTTATCACATATCTTCCAAGTTTTGTGAGATGATACCGGTATGTTCGAGGGATTTTTCTGATTAGCCCATGTACTCTTAATCTCTTGATAATTCTTGAGATTTGAGAGCTTGTTTTATTCTTCATTCTCTGGCAAAGATTCCTGTTCTGGAACCCACAAATGTTAAATTCACCACGGGATAATGTTCCAAGCATCAGCTGATCATCGTCTGAAAAGAAGTTTAATCCTTTGTAGGTTCGGTTGTCCTTTACAACTCTCTTTGAAACTTTATTCAGCCTCTTTATCTCTACACTTCTATCATCCATAGCTGAGATAAATTCAAGATATCGCATGTTAGCGTTTTCCAGAAGTTCCCTCAGAGGACCAAAACTGTAGATACTTTTCTTCATATTAGCCAATTTCCTTGAGACTGTTCCATCTTTGTGTTCTACCATTCGGTAGTGCTTTAAAAAAGAAACATCGTTAACAGTTGTTTCAATCCGAAGAACTATTGAGAATTTATCATACATTTTAATCGAAACTTTCCCCATGGAATGCTTGATTCGAGTTCCTGTAATTCTTGTTGAAAAGTCGTTACCCATTTCACCTTGATAATTTCCATGTAGTTTCCTGCCAAGAAAGGTTGCAATATCATCAGCTTTCACAGCATGAATGGCAGTTCTTGAAATGGTTTCATAGATGGGTTTCAAGTCTTTTTGACGTTTGAATACAATATCAGTTGCATATTCAGCTTGCATAATGCTCCAGTGATAAGTTTGATTGAATTGAGTGATCACCGGACAAAACATTTTGGCAAAATGGTCTAGTGTTCGGTGTATTTTTACAATGCTGAAACTATTTGCAAGTTCTTGGGCCTTGCTGAAATTATCAATGTCAACGAAAGCATTTTCTATCATTTTGAATTTAATTCCATTTTTCTGCAGTTGGTTTGCAAGTAGATTATGCCCATTGAAATATATTTGTAAACGAAATGGGCACCATGTTGGAACACGTATGTAGCATAAACCTAGTTCTTCATCCATGATATAAAAGTAATAATGTAGGCATTTACTGCTATTTTGTTTGAGATAAGTTTGATATGTTCTTTTGTTATACCAAGGTTTGTATGATGAACATGACTCCATCGCAGAGAAAATATGAACCAAACCTGGCTGATCCCCTCTTGTTTCTAATATCTCTTTTACTCTTGCTTCTTTCCGGAAATTGTTTTTCCGAATGAATTCTATTTCTAAATCATTTTCTCGAGCAAGCATTTCTGCATTATCGCGTATTATATTTCGTAATGGTTCAGCAAATTTTGTATAATCAAAGATTCGAATGCCATGACTTTTTAATACCTGTGTTATTCCTCCAGAATAACAAATCTCTGGAACAGTACCAGTTATTACTATACGATCAAAACAAGATATTGTGCCTTTTATTTTCTTTTCATGACGTTCACGAATTTGTTTCATTTAATCAACCCTATGTGATGTGTAGCTATGAGATGAAATAACTTGTAAGCGATAGAAATTATTTGCCTTTTTGGTTCCGGCTTGTCCGGGTTAGGTAATCTATTGGGGATTCTGCGGTTATCGTAATCCAGGGATCTGTTCCGTTATATACTCTAACAATATTTGATTCGACGATTGCAAGAGTGGATTCATCGAATATGCTGCCCACTTCATATGGTGTACCATTTCCTAATGTAATATTCCTAAATACGTAGAATGTGAAGTTAAGAGACTTTAG
>DAOUTP010000050.1 GCA_030626645.1 Candidatus Cloacimonadota bacterium | reverse complement strand
GCATTCATCGGTCCAACTTGAGTTATATCTTCTCCAAATAATGCATCGAAGAATTCTCTATCCATTAATTGAGAACTGGAATTTGTTCCACCCGGCATATACCAGCCATAACGTGAGTTTCCAACAAAAACTGCACAACCGTTTTCAATAGTAGTAAATTTTTCTACAATACAGTCCTGTTCAATGGCTGCAGGTAAGCAGCCCTGACTGTAAATAATAAAATAGTTATGGTTTACACCGTTTACAGTAATGTTGGTGTTATTTACATCAGAATTGTATAATTTCATATTGTATTGAACACCTGAATGCCCCAAATGATTAAGTAAATTAATGCCACTATTCATTTTAGTAAATAATTGACTGGTATTCCAGAATCCATCCATGTCATAAAGAGTTTCGTTAGTGAAATTTGCAGGAAGTCCGGCAGTTGAATAACCGTTAAAATATCCACCAGTAACGATCTCATCTTTATAGTCTCCACCATTCGTTTGAGGAGAATTATTCAACTCTTCACCCACCATTAATGATTTTTCCAGATCGGCAATAACCGGGCTGTCCTGATACATGATCTGCTTATTAATAGCAGCAGCGAATTCAGCAGAGTTTCCAGCTGAGATCCTTCCAATATAAACTTCACTGTAATAATCAGCTTCAACATGTTCACCCCATTTATTGTCTCCATCCACATTCCAATCTGGTCCTGTACCTGTACCGATTCTATCTAAACCAGAAAAGTAAAGGTCGGAAGGAATATTGTAATCTTCTGTGCCATAGGAATTAACCCAGAAGCCCCTATAAGGAACTATAGCAGTATCTCCACCCAGAAGGATGTATTCTGCTCCCATGGTTTCATAAGCATCAATTATAAAATTTCTGACTTTTTCGCTATTGTCCGCTCCAGTGTATTCATTATAGATTTCGTTAGTTGTTTTTAAGAATACATTATATCCCTGTCCGATCTTGAATTCTACAAAATCAGCAAAATCGGATTCATATGTAGAGCTCGTGATAATAATGTAATCAAAAGTTATATCACGATTTCTGCCTGACGCAGGATAAGAAGATATTTCTTCAGGGTTGCAAACAAGTTGCTTAACTCTGTTTTTGGTTGAGACATCATCACGATAAAATCTTTGGAAGGATGAAGCCGCTTGTGCAGTATGCTTTGTCTCAATAGAAATTGTTATTGAGCTGTGATAAAGCAATTCTTGTGTTACCGGATTATATTGTATTGGAAAAAGATTTAGAAGTGCAATCGAGTGTCCGCGAAGATATTGTGTGGTAACTTCAGAGACCAATTCAGCAGGATAAAACTCATTTTTAGAATAGATCTCATTTGCTGGTTCTACGAATGTAACTTCACCTTTATAGCTTAATGGATATGGTTTCTGACGCGGATAAACATTATAAGTACCGGTTACAGATTCGGCACTTTTATAGCTTACTTCCACTTTTATTGCTTCTTCACCTGCAGGAATAGCTATCTGGACAGGTAAGACAGGAATTTCAGGATGACCCGGTTCATAATTGTATGAAAGCCCATCAATTGTGATCCTATCATAATTATCAATTTTTTTGATTGTTGGTTCGTCAAATGTAAATTCCTTATTTATAACAGTTGCAGAAAGAACTGTACTCATAATTATTAAACTTACTAAAACGAATATGAATCTCTTTTCCATATTTATTAACTCCTAATATAATTTATTTTATAATATAAATGCAATAAAGGTTCCAAAAATAAATATTAATATATAATAAAAAGCCCTATTTGACAGTTGCCAGACAGGGCTTAATATTTATCTAATCACTCAAGAGTGGTATAATTAAACGATTTATTTCAACAGGATCATTTTCTTAACGCTGGTGTAGTCACCGATTTTATCAGCTGCATCAAATCCGCTGAAATATATTCCACTCGATACACTCTTACCATTATCATCTCTTCCATCCCAGACTAGAGAATGATATCCTGCCTGCATATTTCCTGCAACCAGTGTCTTCACTCTCTGTCCACGAACATTGTAGATTATAAGTGATACTTTGGAATCAGCTTTCAAACTGAAATTAACATTGGTGGTAGGATTGAATGGATTCGGATAGTTACCGGTGAGTTCTGTAACGGCTGGAATAAGATCAAGGTCATTTCCTGTGCTTATACCGGTTCCGCTGAGAGCTACAGTTACTTCACCCTGGTTAGGATCATTACTGGTGATAACAAGATCATCTGAATATGCTATTGCTTCGGTTGGAGTAAATTCAATATCGATCACAAGTTCTCCACTTGCTTCTACAGAATAATTTGTCAGTTCGGATGAGAAGCCTTCCGGAGCTGTAATAGTACCATTAAGTTCAACTGTTCCCAAATTGAAAATTGTGAGTTGTTCGGTTGCTGTATCACCTATGTCTACATTACCAAAATCAATCTCTTCTGTGCTCAGGCTGATAATAGGAGCATCACCACCACCTACTGATGGGAATATGATCTCATCGATCCATGCACAATCACTTCCTGTGCTGACAGAACCATCTTTGTCATATTCCCACTTGAATTCTGTATTGGTTCCGGCTGATACTGAATATGTCTCCTGTGACCAGGCTACATTACCTGCCCATTCACCTTGTTCCTGATTATTAATATAGAATCTCAGATAATCATAATTACTCTCTGAGGATACTTTTTTGTAGAATGAGATCTCACCGTCTGTAGCTACATCCATAGTTACACTGATAGAAGCCGTCTGGTTATCATTGATATTTGCAGATTCTGCACAATAATCTCCTTCATAGGCAGTTGTATTATCGATAACCCAGCCAAATGCACCCATCTGCCAATCGAAAAGTGAGAAATCACCTGTCTCAAAGTTTTCCATAATAAGCCCGATAGAAGGATAATATGGGAAAGCGCTGGTATAACCACCGCTGTTTATCATCAACCCGAGAGTAGCGATCATGCCAAGTGTCGCATCATCTGCAACCTCGATATCGAAGCTTGCTATATCATCTTCGCCAATTCCCAATCCTGTCATATCGAATGTACCATTAATGACAGTGATGAGAGCAGGAGAAGCAGAAGTAAGTACTGCAACAATATCTTCTGAAACAGCATTCCCAGCATTAAGAATTGGGATTAAAAGTGTAGCAGTTTCACCCGGATCAAGAACACCATCTCCACCTGAATCTACTATTTCCATTGTGCCGGCTTCTAATAAGGGAGCATTAAAAGTGATAAAGATAGTTGAATTCCATGTGCCTTCATCACCAATCATTTCAACATCAAAAGCAATCTGATGTTGGTCTGGAATATTATCAGCAACATCAAAAGAGAATGCTTCGATAAGAGAGACGATCTCTCCAGCCGTAATAAGAGCAACAGTTTCATCTGCGTCTGTAATTGTGATATAAGTATCTTCTGCACTAAGTGTAATATTAACATTAGTTGCATCATCTATCCCTACATTTTCCAGATCAACATCTAAAGTAATAGTTTCATCATATTCCGGGATGTTATTGTTATTATCATTTGTTGCATAAGAATTTACGATTATATATGCTCCAGCGTTTGGAATAACTTCAATTTCATCAATTAATGGCTCGAAATTCTGTCTCGTAATAACAAGTTTTGCAATTCCCGGAGTTATAAATGCTTCGAAATCAAGACTTATAATACCAGATTCATCAATAAGTCCGTTACCATGTATAACGCCATCCATTGTTAAAGAGACATAAGAATACGGTTCGGCAGTGATCTGGATATTATCTAAACCGAGGAAGATCACATCTGGATAAGTAGCTAGATTTTCTTCAGGAACTCCAAGATATGCTGTAAGAGAAGGATCTCCCATGAGTGAGTATATTTCCCAGTAGTAATTTATCATTCCGCTACCACCTTCAGTTACAGCAAGATTACCATTGAAGATCATACCTGCTGCGGTTGTGTACCAGTTTGTAAAATCTTCGCCATGATCGTGGAACAAACCGTCATACACTCCTTGGCCGGTGCTTTCATATGTAGGATTTGCAGTGGGTGTGCCAACCCCAACTCCCCACCAGAAATCTTCATCCCAATATGTATTATTTGTTCCACCGATATACCCGATAGCACCTTTGTTCTCTGCGCGAAGCCATGCTTCACCAAAGCAAGTATAGACTTCAAATTTATTAGTAAGACAGCAGTTTCCTACAGCAAGTCCATATTTGTGTTCATTTTGCAGACTGTTAATATTTGGGATTGTGAAACTTGGATTTCCCCAACTCGTGGAACTTCCATGAGCAGTATAATTTACATAACCAACGCCGTCGCTGACATTCTGAATGATCTGAGCAGAAGAACTTCCAGACAGAGGATATAAGTAGGTGTGAGATAAAATTCCGTGGGCAGCATTGAAATAATAAGTTGTTCCATAATTTATCTGTCCATTACCATGTGTCGGGGCATAAGAGGCATCGACTCCGGCGATCATTACAACTTCTTCCAAATAACTGGGATCTGGCATTTCAAATTTTTCATATTCCAAAGTTTTATCAATTTGTGGTTGCAATTCAACTGTATTATTTGCAGAGAAACGACCATAATACATATCTGCAACATAATCTGTTCCATCTAATCTTGCATAACTCAGATCAGTTATATGACCACTTGGAGATGCAGTCCCGTTCCAAGCTGGAATTTGAGCCACATCACCCACAAAAAGTACAAATGAAGGTGCTGGATCTTCAGGCGTTCCTGCATCGTATAAATCCTGTAGGAAGCTCTTGATTGATGTTGTAGTATTACCAACATTGGGTTCATCAGTATATGCTTCAATAACTTCAAATCCCTTCTCTGTTTTCCATTCTATAAAAGGTTGAAGTTGAGTCTGGAACATAGGATCTGAAACTATTACATATTTAATTGGATATTGAGTAATTTGATCTCTACTTCGAGCATGAGAATAATTGATGATGGAATTTGCAAATGTTGATTCAAAATAGGGTGAATAAGTTCTGGATCTTTCCCATTGTGTTTGGGCATGATCTCCACCGACAAAATCAACTTGGATTTCAATATTATTTAAAACTAAAAGGGAACCTTCTACTGGATTATATTGAATTGGAGATACTTCCACAACAAATAATCTTACACCACGCATGATTCCAAGCTCATCTACCGAGATAAGTTCATTTGAAGTAAATTGGTTTTTCGAGTAAGATTTAGGATCGTAGCTGAAAACAATTTCAGAAGGATCAGCACTTTTGGGAACAGGTAATTGAGCAGGCATAAGCGGATTATTAATTCCAAAATCTTTTAATTCATATTTCATTGTTTTATAATTAAGGACTTCAGCAGTTACTTCTGCACCATACGGAACAGAAATTATCTTTCTAATGATCGGGAGTTTTGGAGCTCCAATTATTTTTGAGTGAGTAAAACCTTCAATACTGATCTGGGAGAAAGCTCCTTCTTCTGTAATTACTTCAAAAGAAGTAATCTCTTCCATATTTAGTTTCAATTGCAAGCCATTGTCATTACTTCTAAGAAGTTCTAACTCTGTACTTGAAGATGATAGGTTGATTGAACTTATATTCGCTAATAATGTAATCCCAATTAAAGCAAAAATAGATACTAATATTGTTTTTTTCATTTTTTCTTCTCCTTAATTTTAATCTTCTCTAATAAAATGACGCAATAATGAAACCAACTTAAAAAAAAAATGATATTTTATTGAGTTTCCTTTTTGAAGTAATTTGAAAATTTATTTAACAATTGACAAAAAATCAATAATTTGGAATTTCAAAACATGAAAGGAGATAATAATGGATAATAAAACTTTTTTTGAAAATATAAGAAGAAAGGCAAATACAGCATTATCAAAGATCTTCGATAAAGTAGAGGAAGTTAGTAAGACTTCCGCATTGAAGCTTAAAATTAGTAATTTTAGAGGGAAGATAAAAGAATATAAAACTGAGATAGGTGAATTTATAGTTTCAAATAAAAAGAAATTTTCTGATTTTCCTGAAATTATTGAGATTATAGATAAGATCAAGTTGTTGGAAGATCAGATTGAAACAAAGAAAGAACAGATTAATAAGCTTCAGGAAAAAGAAAAGAATGAAGTAGAAGTAGAAGAGGATGAGAATACATCCTCTCTATAGTTTGTTCTGTATACTTTGTTTACAGTGTAATTATCTATAATGGCTTTATTTAGACTAATGGGAATCGATTTTGGAGATGTGAGAATTGGTATAGCTCTCAGTGATCCACTTCAGATCATTTCTCAACCCTTTCGGGTTATTCCTAATAATGATAATACTATCTCTGAAATTCAGAATATTATAAAAACTGAGGAAGTGGAGAAGATCATTTTAGGTTTACCATTAAACTTGGAAGGAGAAGATACAAAAAAAACTTTGGAAGTTCGTGAATTTGCTGAGATATTGATAAGTAATATTGATGTTCCTGTGATCTTCTGGGACGAGAGATATACCTCTGTTGAGGCAAATGAAAAGCTTAAAGAAATGGGTTACAGTATTGCCGAGAGCAGAAAAGTTATTGATAAGGTAGCGGCATCAATTATATTGAAAAGTTATATGGAGAATCAAGCATGAAACAAGCTCGAAAAATTATTATTGCGGTAGTTATCGTAATTGTGATCTCAGTCTTGTATACAACTTCTCTTGTGATCTTACCCAAAAAAGTTAATGAAGTTCTTATAGATATTTCCCAAGGTGAATCGGCACTGTCTATTGCAGAAAAGCTTTATGAAAAGAATGTAATTCGTAGTGAAAGAGTTTTTTATCTGTATGTGAAGTTTACTAATATTGATAAAGTATTGAGTTTTGGAAAATATCATTTCTCTGGGAAATTATCTCTGGTTGATGTTGTAAATGTCTTAAAATTAGGCAAGGTAGTACTCCGTAAAGTTACAATTCCTGAAGGATTGACAATAAATAAAACAGCCAGTGTTCTTTCTCAGTACGGTTTTGCGGATTATGATAAATTTGTTACACTCTGTAATGATTCCCTTTTTACAAGGAAGTTAACTGGTTTTTCCGTATCTTCGCTGGAAGGTTTTCTCTATCCTGAGACATACCATTTCCCATATGAAGTAAGTGAACAATACATTATTAAAACACTTGTACAAGAGTTTTTTTCTCAAACTCAGGATTTTGATTTTGCCCCAAATAGTGATCTGGATTTTTATGAAACTCTTGTTTTAGCTTCTATTGTGGAACGTGAAGCAAGATTCAGAGATGAGCAAACAACAATAGCTAGTGTCTATTTAAATCGCATTAAATATAACTATAAGCTTCAAGCAGATCCGACTGTTGCTTATGCCCTTGAACAACAGGGGAAAATTCGAAAGAAAATTTATTATCGCGATCTTACGATAGACTCTCCTTATAACACTTATAAATATTTCGGGTTACCACCAACCCCAATTTGTAGTCCGGCTATCAGTTCAATACAAGCTGTTTTTGAACCTGCTGAAACGGATTTTTTCTTCTTCTTTGCAAAAGAAAGCGGACGACATGATTTTAATCAAACTTACCAACAGCATCTTGATAAGCAAAATATTTTGAATAAGTAATGGAAAATCACATACTGCTTCATCTGGCTATCATCATATTTTTTTCTAAAATACTTGGGGCGGTTGCCAGAAAACTGAAGCAGCCACCTGTAGTTGGTATGCTATTACTCGGTATAATTTTGGGTCCGACCTTGTTTCATTTTATTGAACCGGATGAAGTAATAAACTGGATAGCAAAAGTGGGTGTTCTATTCCTACTTTTTGAAGCAGGATTAGAAACTAATCTTAAACGCATAAAGGAAGACTCAAAACAAGCTTCATTACCTGCTCTTGGTGGGATTATCCTACCGTTCTCTCTGGGTTTTGCACTTATCTATTTTGTAAATCACAATATTTCACAAGCATTGATAGTTGGTGTAATATTTACAGCAACAAGTGTAAGTGTTAGCGTGATGACGCTTTTGGATCTTGGAAAACTTAAGGGGATCGAAGGCAGATGCATTGTTAACGCTGCTATTATTGATGATATTGTTGGAATTCTACTGCTTACTTTTATTTTTGGTTTTACCTCCGGTACAGGAGAATCCGGACCAGGTTTTACTATCTCAATTATCAAAATTGGCGGCTTTTTTATTGTAGCATTTTTAATTGGGATATTTATCCTTCAGCCATTCTTTTTAAACCTTAAGAAAATTTTACTGGATAATGTAGTGATTTCGTTAGCGATAGCTGTAGTGTTGCTTTATTCTTGGTTAGCAGAAATGGCGGGACTTGCAGCGATTACCGGTGCATATTTTGCAGGTCTTTTTCTGGGGCAGACGCAGCACAAACATGCAGTTCACACTGGAATAACAAATATCGGAAAATCATTTTTTGTTGATGTCTTTTTTGTTAGCATAGGTTTGCAATTCGATCTATTTGAAATTGAAGCAGAACCCGTATTTCTAATTCTTTTCGTGCTCTTCGCAATCTTTGGTAAAATTATCGGAAGCGGATTAGGAGCAAGAATCACTAAATTTGATTCTGTTCGTTCTTTTCGTATTGGATCGGGAATGATCCCTCGGGGAGAAGTTGCATTGATAGTTGCTAATATGGCATTAGTAAAAGGTGTGATCTCTACTGATATACTCTCAGCAACTATTTTATTGGTTATTGTAAGTGCGCTGATCACGCCAATATTATTGAAATTTGGCTTCATGAAATTACAGAAAAGTTCTTTTAATTAAGAATTAGTTTTTATGATTTTTTATAAGGAGTATATATATGTGGAAAAATATTATTGATAAGAAATTGATCATTATTAATCCGGATATCAAAAACAAAAAAGAGCTGTTTGAAGCAATGGCAAATCATGTATATAATCATGATTATATTATTAACCAGAAGCAATTTCTTAAAGCTCTGAATGCCAGAGAAGAAATGGCAAATACGGAACTTATCCCAGGTATTGCACTTCCCCATGCCCGAAGTGACTCAGTAGAAAAATTGTTTATGTCCATAATAATTTTTACTAATGGAATAAATTATGAAAATGAAGAAATGGGTCCTGCAAAGATCATTTTCTTCTTTGGATGCACTGAAACTCAAAACAAACAATATTTGCAGCTTTTGGCTCAGTCAAATAGATTATTGAAAAAAAAGAAATTCAGAGAAGCTCTTCTAAATAGTAAGACACAGGATGATGTTATATCAATTCTTAATCAGTATGATGATGAAGTTGTAAGCTCAAATGAAAAAGAGAGATATCTTTTAATTATGACTTTAAATAATATAGATAAGGCTGATGATGTAATGAACTCCATGATTGAAGTAGGAATTACTAATGCTTCAATATTAGATTCCACTTCAATGGCAAGAAAATTGGCGTATGAAATGCCGGTTTTTGCCGGATTAAGCTATATGGCTCAGGGGAAAAACAAAGAATCAAACGTGATCTTAGCTCATATAGAAAATAAAAATTCTGCCAATAAACTTGCTGAACTTCTAAAAGAGAATGGGATCGATCTGGATAAAAAAGGTGTTGGCTTCATTCAAATAATCAGAGTTGAGAATATAATTGGTAACTTTGAAGAAGACATAGAATTATAATCTTTAAATATAAAACAACATTTTTTCTTGACGATGTTGTTCCAAATTCCGATTTTCTGCGCAGGAGAATAAATGAAAATAAAATTATTAATATTTTTAATATTATTTAATTCATTTTTATTAGCTGCAGAATATCAAATAAATCTAAATTGGGATGAATTTGAAGGTGAATGCAATGGTTTCATCAGTGGATCAATTGGAGAAGAGCATGCGTTCTTAAGTGGTGGCGGCGCCGCAGAAGCTTTAGATGGCAAATTGATATCAGTTGGTGAGGGAATGACTTCAGAAGCTCAACAGGTATTCAAAATATATGGTAATGACGGTTTTTTTACATTTTGGATAAAAGATAAATTTGCCGATGATGATATGAATAGTGATCCTACCTTAATAAGTAAGAGCAAACCAATGATCTCGGT
>DAOUTP010000343.1 GCA_030626645.1 Candidatus Cloacimonadota bacterium | reverse complement strand
TGCTTCATCAACTCCGGCTACATCTTCAAATGTTACTTTAGTTTTTCCATTAGCATTAAGTTTAGCTTTGCTTTTCCCAAAACTGAATGCCTGGCTTGCTCCACCTCTCATTCCACGCATCAGGAAGATCCAGATTCCAATGAAAATAAGGAATGGGAACCAGGAGAGTAACATTCCAATCAATTTGTTTGGTTTATGCGAATAAACTTGAATTCCGGCATCGGTAAGTTGTTTTACCAGGTCAGGATCTTGGAAGGGAAGATAGGTCGATAAATTCTGTCCTGACATACTAGTTATTGTCACATTTTTTTCATCAAATCCCACTTTTTGTACTTCACCACGTTTAACCATTTCTAGGAAATCGGAAAAAGTTATTTCCTGAATATTTCTATTATTCATCTTACTCATTTGGAACATAACAACTACAAGCAGAGCAAGCACTATCCAGAAGGTGATAGCTTGTGATTTCTTCATCTTAGGAAATTTATTATTGCTATTTTTCTTATTATTATTTTGTTTTTGTTGCATTATGAATATATCTCCTTCTTGAGAATTCCAATATACGGAAGGTTTCGGTATTTCTGAGAATAGTCAAGGCCGTATCCGACAACGAACTCATTTCCAACTTCAAAACCAATATAGTCGATCTTGATATTTATTTGATGTGCATTAGGTTTATCTAACAGTGCGCATATCTTTATTGAGGCAGAATTGTGCTGCTTAAAATATTCATTAAGATATTTTAAGGTTAAACCGCTATCTACTATATCTTCGATAATAATCACATCCCTGTTCGTAATATCTACATCAATATCTTTCTTGATTTTTACAACTCCGGATGATTTTGTGCTGTCACCATAACTAGAAAGTGACATAAAATCAAGCTCTACAGGTGTAGAGATGTTCCTCATTAGATCTGAAAGAAAGACAATCCCACCTTTTAAGATACAAATCAGAACAGGGTTTTTACCTTTATAATCTCTTGATATCTGTTCACCAAGCTGTTTGATCTTCTCTTGTATTTCTGATTCAGTAATCAATATTTTTTCAATATCATTTCGCATAATTATGTTAGTAAGAAAGTTTCTTACTCCTCCTATTTCTTAGTTATTCTATCGGCTGCTCTCATTTTATTAGTCGTCATTTTTTCTATCTTAATAAATAAGATATTCTGAGTCTGTTCCGAAGTGACAACTCTATTATCTATCCGATGACCGGCGAGCCATATTATTTTTTCCTGATCGCAAAAAATTAACACCTTATCCCTGTCGAATTTTGGGACTTTTTCGTCAATTAAAAAATCCTTTAATTTTTTGTTATGCTGCATACCAAGAGGATGAAATTTATCACCAGGTTTTCTGTGTCGAATTGTGATTGGAAAATTGGTTTTATCAAAATCCAGATAAGCAACATTTTTATCTTCGAATAAATTACGCTTGTTAGGCATCTTTTTAAGTTTCTTCATAATAATTCGGTAATCTTCAAAAGTAAACCGATTACGAAGCGAAGTTAATTCTTTTTCATTTCCGCTGTTCTCAGATTTCGAAATATCTATTTTTGTAAATATAAGTTCATCATATTCTTTGAAAACAAAAATATTGTTAGGTAAGAAAATTTGTTTGGAGCCATCTGAAGTAAGTAAATTTTCGATCTCTATAAAATTATTATGATAGAAATCTTTTGAGTCTCCATTAATTCTTGAATAAGCTTCTTTATAAACATAATAACGTAATACTGATTTTGTTTTCCTTATAATTCTTGCTGACAATCTAAATTCATCTTTTGAGTGTTTGATCTGCGCTTTTAAAAATCTTCTGGTTGCAAGAGATTCAAGAATGTCATCAGTTTCAGAGAATATCTCAGCAGTCTCGTACAATTTTGTAACTACGTTTGGGTTTAAATGTTCTTTTATCCAAGGTATCATTTGGTTACGGATCTTATTTCGTGAATATGTATTATCTTTATTGGAAAGATCTTCACGCCAGAGAATTTTTTCAGTTTCCAAATAGGAAACAATATCTTCCCTG
>DAOUTP010000389.1 GCA_030626645.1 Candidatus Cloacimonadota bacterium | reverse complement strand
ATTTCCATTGGAACTGTTCTTGGCATAATCCCAGTTCACTCATGTCTGACAGCAAATTTGATGGGTTCCTATAGAACATTGGATAATATTTCCCTGGATCATTTGTAATCCTCGTTTCAAACTACTCACTTACCTATGCATTTGAGATTCATTCTCAATAAAATTCTTGACTTATTCTCAAACATTATTTTATTAACCTTGATGATTAATAAGGGAGAATTGTTATGAAACAAGAGAAAGAACTTTATCGGGATTTTTTGAGATCAAAGAATCTTAAGCTAACCAAACCTCGTCTCATTATTATGGAAGCAGTTTTTGAAAATCATGAACATTTTAATGTCGATGATCTTTATGAACAGATCAAAAAGAAACACAAAAATGTTTCCCGCGCCACGATTTATCGTACTGTACCACTTTTAGTCGAATCTGGCTTGATAAAACAATCTCTCCGTTGTGAATCAAAAGACATATATGAACATACTTACGGTCATGAGAATCATCTTCATTTCATTTGTGAGAATTGTGGTAAAATAATCGAATCTGGTTTTAGTGAAGTTGCAAACCTCATTGATACATTAGCAGAAAAAGAAAATTTCAAAATCTCTGAATATAATCTTGGTGCCCGTGGATTTTGTAAAGATTGTCAAAAATAGGAATAAATTGTGAAAAATAAATTATTGAACAAAGGACATAAGCATCACTTTCAGCACAATCATGATCAAAAAACCATCCACGATATAAAAAATGGTGAATCCACAAAAATAAAAGATATTATCGGTGGAAGACAATTCATCAACAAAGCAGAATCACTCGGCATCAGAAAAGGTGTTCAAATAATAAAAGTATCATCTCAAATGATGCACGGACCGATCACCGTGAAAGTTGGGCAAACTCAGATAGCTATTGGTCGTGGAATGGCTAATAGAATTATTATAGAATAGCTGAATGAAAAAAATATTATTAGTTGGAAATCCCAATGTTGGTAAAAGTGTAGTCTTCTCTCGCCTTACGGGAGTGCACGTAGTTGCTTCCAATTATTCGGGAACAACCGTAGAATATACAAAAGGCATTATGCGCATTGGTTTAGAGAGAGCTGAAGTTCTGGATATTCCCGGTACATATACATTAACCCCTGATTCCAAAGCAGAACAAGTAGCTGCGGAAATGATCAATAATTTCAAAGAAGAAGAAGGGAACATCTTTGTTAACGTGATTGATTCAACGAATTTGGAAAGAAACCTGGCACTTACAATGGAACTTATCAAGAAGAAAATTCCACTTGTTGTTTGTCTGAATATGTGGGATGAAACCAAACATACAGGTATTGATATTAATGCAGAAAAACTGGAAGAGATCCTTGGTGTTCCGGTTGTTCCAACCACCGGAATTACAGGTGAGGGGATTAAGCATCTTGTTTCCCATTTTAATAAAGCAAAGCTCAGTTCTTTAAGCTTCAAAGATAAATGGAAAGCAATTGGAGAAATAATTGAGGAAGTTCAAGAATTGAAACACCGTCATCATACTTTTGCAGAACGATTGGGAGATGCCTCCATTCATCCATTCTGGGGAATTCCAATTTCATTGATAATTTTATT
>DAOUTP010000180.1 GCA_030626645.1 Candidatus Cloacimonadota bacterium | reverse complement strand
TTCATCCATACGAAATTGATGAGATCTGATTTTAGATTTTTTCGAAATATAAAATAAGTTTATGTAAGTTTCCAAGAAACTTCTAATGATAATATCAGATTCTCTATAGTATCTTTTCCTAATCAAAGAGCAGAATACAATTGATAAAGAATATAGCTTTGATAAATGAAATAATAATAATGAATTGTATAAGTTGTCTTCATTACTCAGTTTGATACTGATTTTTTTTAATAATCTTTGTATAATTCGATTAATTCGGCGCAAAAAATAGTATGACTTAATAATCTTTAATAAATCCATTATTCTTCCTTAATTTCATAAAATCTAATTTTTGAAATTAGTTATAAAAAAATTTTTCTATAAATATGACAATACGGATCACCACCAGTCTTGTTATAATAATCCTGATGGTACTCCTCTGCCACCCAGAATTGGTCAGCTTTTTCCAGAGTTGTTGCCACCTCGTAACCTTTATCCATTAATATTTTAATTACCTTTTTTGCAGTTTCTTTTTGGTCATCATTTGTAAAGAAAATTACTGAGCGATATTGTTCTCCGATATCCGGTCCCTGTCTGTTTACTTGAGTAAAATCGTGGATCTCAAAAAAGAGTTTTACCAATTCTTCATACGATACTTTTGTTGGATCAAAAGTAACTTGAATTGCCTCAGCATGACCTGTTGTTCCCCTGCTTACTTCTTTGTAGGAAGGTTTTGTTTTACTTCCACCGGTATAACCAACAGAAATATCAGTTACTCCTTCAACCTTTTGAAATAAATATTCAACACCCCAGAAACATCCGCCGGCAAAAATCGCTTTTCCCATTTTTGACTGTTCCGGAATGAAACTTAATGAGATGGAATTCACACAATGACGTATATTCTTTTCTGTGAAATTTTCCCCTTGAAAAATGTGACCTAAATGAGCTCCACAATTTACACAGGTTATTTCAGTACGTACTCCATCAGCATCTGGGTTTCGTTTAACAGCACCTTCTATTTCATCATCAAAACTTGGCCATCCACAATCAGAATCGAATTTATCATCCGATTTGAATAAAGGTGCATCGCATCGTTTACACAGATAAGTTCCGTTCTTATCAAAATTATAAAATTTTCCCGTGAAAGGCTGTTCTGTTCCTTTTTGAACTATAACACGTTCTTCTTCTGTAGTGAGCTCATTGAATTTCATTATTTCGTCTCCTTCCAATAAAACTGAGATTAAAAGTAGAAGTGATAAGATAATTATTTTCATTCTATCATCCTTTCAAAATAATACTCCAAAATTAGTTCAAAGATTATTTCAACAATATCATCTTCTTTGTTTTTGAAAATTCACCGGAGCTAATTTTATAGTAATAAATCCCGCTTGAAACCACTGAATTAGAATTGTCTTTTCCATTCCAAAGTACAGAATTTACCCCAACATTATTGTATTCATGATAAAGAGAAGTAACTTTCTGTCCTTTGATATTGTAGATATCTATTTTTACATTTCCACTTATCGGAATGTTATATGAAATTGTTATTCCAGGATTTCGCGCGGAACTTAAACTAAATGGATTTGGATAGTTCGTTACAGAATATTGTGAAAGTATATTAACTTCTTCTTCTTCAGCACTCACAGTATTCGTTGCCTCATAACTATAAGTTATCTGAGAATATGCTGTATAAGTGTCCGTAACTACCATTAGAACTTTATCATATAAAATTCCCGAATTAGGCAAAACAATATTGCCGTTCATTTGTGCATCTAATTCCATCTCAACAACCTCAACCGGTACATCATCGAAAATCTTAACAAATTGAACATGAAAATCGGAGTTAGTTTCATCTCCATCAAAATCAACCGATAAGTCCAAACTTGTGTTTTCAAATAAAATGTAATTTACACTCCAATGATTCATTGAGACGTTATTGGAAGTAACCGGATAACTTGAATGTTCTGCAGTATTGGTCAGAGCAAATTGTCCGATTCCAATTGGATTATCAGAATAACTGTACAATCCATCCATAAAAACGGGATCATTAATATGATTTGCAATAACCCAATTATTAAAAACTTCTTTGGAAGTTACTTCAGTTCCCCAACCTGTTTCTATAAGTGCAGCATCCAAACCATCAGTACTATTCTGAGTTAATTGAACAAGATTGAAGATAATATTCTCTTCTTCAATTACATAATGTTCGTAAAGGTAATGCATAAATAGATAGCATTGAGGATAATCGGCACCTGCGCTCCAATTTATCAGGTTATTATCAGGATTTTGGGTAAAAAGCATCATCCAATACGGGCTGATCCAGCCAGTCACCCATTGTGCAAAACCGGCTAATCCCTCATTAACCCAGGTTGATTCATTACTGTCATGATTACAGTGTATCAGATGTTGAAATTCATGAGCCAAAGTAGCATAACAATAACTGCTGTGAATTCCCGCATTGTGTGGGTTTTCATCAATATACACAATTTCCATGTTGTTACTGTAAGTTCCACCCAGCAGATCAGATGGAGAAAAATAACCATTAATATTATCATCATCGATGTTATAGATCAAAATATTTGTTTTACCATTGCCATCAATATCAGAAGTGAGACCGAACATCTCTGTATCAAGCTCATAAATGCCTTTTGCAGGGTCTGCAGCAGTTGAATCTTCAAAAGCAGTTCTCAAATGCTCCACATCAACAGAATTTATTGTTACATTCCAAATATCATCAGCTACATAGATATTACACAAAGTAGAGTTTATTCGTCTTGTCACGGAAATCAATGAGTGTGTATTGTTCAGAAAATTATATGTCCATAATTCCAGTGAATCTTCATCAGTATTTGTAATTAATGAATTTGAAAGCTCCTGTTCAGCATTTGAAATGTTTGTATATAATGCATTCAATTGCTCCAATCTCGTCATGATCCTTTCTGCATCATTAACATCATTCATTAGTTCTACAGGCTGCTCAATCGCTGATAATAACATACTCATAAAAATTAGTGTGATAAATAATAACATCTTTTTCATTTTTTTTCTCCTAATTTTTTTGTACTTACTAATCCTTCATTCCTTCAATAGTCTCAATATAAAGTTCCTTACCGGAAATTAATTCAGTGTTAAAAGAGTCACATTTTGGACACATAAAAATTAGTTCATCAATTGTGAATTCATGCTTGTTCTTCCCCTCTGACCAGTTTCCGTATATCTTCCAGCGCACAGTCCAGCTCTCCGACCTCATCGAATTCAGGGGAAGCCACAAATGGAATATCCTTCAATCCTCTCCTATCGAGTTCCGCTAATAATATCTCGCAGTAATTCCCTTTACCTTCCCTGTATTCAGATTCCGGGACATACCAGGTCATCCCTCCCCATAACTGCTCTGGATTTTTCGGTTGAGGTATTCGATTTAATCCACAAACAGGACTTCCATCCATCATCACAAACCCCAGAATGCGATATCCACATTGAAGATAATTCTCAACCTGGTCAACAATTGTCTCAGCGATTTTCTGGCAATGGCGTCGGAACATCGGATTGTTATACTGATCCTTCACCTGACCCCAACGCATGTTTCCGAGGTAAGCCATCTCGGGACAGGGCATCTGGTAGATTCCCACACCAGTTTTCAGGAGCAGTTCCACCAGAGGTGTGATTGCACCCGGGTAACTGGCTATTCCCCTGACCTTGGCATTCTGATTCAAACAGCAGTGACTGAGGAAGATAACCTGATGACTTCGCTGATCCGATACCTTTGAGTGTTCCATTATTTGTCTCCCATTTTTCTGATTGGTTTATCGGGCATTTAACTGCTCCATTCTCGTCATGATCCTTTCCGCATCATTGACATCATTTATTAGTTCTATAGTATGTTCAATCGCTGATAATAACATACTTACAAAAATCAATGTGATAAATAATAACATCTTTTTCATTTTTTTTGTACTTACTAATCCTTCATTCCTTCAATAGTCTCAATATAAAGTTCTTTACCGGAAATCAACTCAGTATTAAAAGAGTCACATTTTGGACACATAAAAATTGGTTCATCAATTGTGAATTCATGCTGGCAATCTTCACATTTAACGCTAACATCTTTTTCTGTCATTATAAGCACAGCATTATCAAATCCTTCATATTCGGTTTTCATAAAATCGAAATTAGTTAT
>DAOUTP010000056.1 GCA_030626645.1 Candidatus Cloacimonadota bacterium | reverse complement strand
CATTAAACCCAAGAAAAGCAGTCCAAATCCAATTAAAATTTCACCAATATCTCTGCGCTTTTTAAATTTTGAAAACATAAAAGGCAGACTCACCCCAATAACGGGCAGAGCAATTGCTGTTATCTTAAACTTAAAACCGATAATCGAGACTATCCAGGTGGTTACGGTTGTACCAATATTTGCTCCCATTACAACACCGATAGCTTGTGTGAGACTTAGCAAACCGGCGTTTACGAAACTTACCACCATTACAGTTGTTGCTGAAGAAGATTGAACTAGAGCTGTAATGAAAAAACCGGTAAAAATAGCAGCAATACGATTTGCTGTCATGTAGTTTAAAATTGATTGTAATCGTTTGCCGGCGACTTTTTGAATTCCTTCGCTCATTACTCGCATTCCAAAAAGGAATACACCGAGCGCACCCAGAAGTTTGAAAATTATTACAATAGTTCCCATTTAATTTCTTCCTCTATTTTTTCTGTAATTTTGCCCAAACATCTCTTAGGGGAACAGTTCTATTGAAAACCGGTTTTTGTAGAGTTGAATCGTTATCAACACAGAAATAACCCAGACGTTCAAATTGACAGCGATAGCCTGCTTCAGCTTTCGCCAAATGTGCTTCCAACTTACAATTATGCAGTACCTTTAATGCATCTGGATTGATGAAATCCATAAATGTTTTCCCCTCTTCCAGAATGTTCGTATCGGGCACAGTTATCAATCGGTCGTATAATCTTACTTCAGCATCTATGGCATGAGCTACCGAGATCCAATGCAGAGTTGCTTTCACTTTACGCCCATCAGGAGATTTTCCACCTTTTGAGGCTGGATCATAAGTACATTGCAGTTCTAATATCTCTCCATTTCCATCTTTGATCACTTCGTTACAAGTGATGAAATAGGCATAACGGAAACGAACTTCACGTCCGGGAGCCAGACGAAAGAATTTCTTTGGTGGATCTTCCATGAAATCTTCCCGCTCAATATAAAGCTCTCTTGAGAATGGAACTTTCCTGGTTCCTGCTGCTGGGTCTTCCGGGTTATTAACTGCATCTATTTCTTCAACCTTATCTACAGGATAATTTGTAATAACTACTTTCAAAGGATTCAGCACAGACATCACACGCGGAGCTTGTTTATTCAATACTTCGCGGATAGAGTGTTCCAACAGAGCATAATCTACAACACTGTGAGCTTTTGCTACTCCCACTTTGTATATGAAATTCTGAATTGCTTCCGGTGTGAAACCCCTGCGTCGTAAACCAGATAATGTAGGAAGACGCGGATCATCCCAACCATTCACGAGATTTTCTTCTACAAGTTGTAGGAGTTTTCGTTTGCTCATTACCGTGTAATTCAAGTTTAATCTGGCAAATTCGATCTGCTGAGGTTTGTGAACTCCTAATTCGATAAGGAACCAATCGTAAAGTGGGCGATGTGCTTGGAATTCCAAAGAACAGAGAGAATGAGTAATTCCTTCTAGTGAATCTTCCAGACCGTGTGCCCAATCATACATTGGATATATACACCATTTATTTCCTGTGCGGTGATGTGAAGCGTGACGGATACGGTACATAAGTGGATCACGCATTAGCATGTTTGGAGATGTCATATCGATCTTACCACGCAATACATGAGATCCATCTTCAAAATCTCCATCTCTCATTTTTTCAAAAAGGTCGAGATTCTCTTCAATTGATCTTTCTCGGAAAGGACTGTTTACTCCGGGTGAAGTAACTGTTCCACGGTTTGAGCGGATCTCTTCTGCTGACTGGCTATCAACAAATGCTTTTCCAGCTTTGATAAGCTGAACTGCATATTCATACATTTGTTCAAAATAATCTGAGGCATAAAATAAGCGATCTTCCCAGTCAGCTCCTAACCATTTGATATCATTAATTATTGCATTTACATACTCTTCATCTTCTTTTATCGGATTTGTATCGTCAAAGCGAAGATTAAATTTCCCATTATAATCCTGTGCAATGCTATAATTAACCAAAATAGCTTTGGCATGACCAATATGCAAATGTCCATTAGGCTCAGGTGGGAATCTCGTATGAACCCTGCCGTTGTTTTTCCCATTCTGAAGGTCATGATCAATTATATCACGAATAAAATTACTTTTTGATCTCTCATTGTTTCCCATTACTTCTCCATTAAAGCTCTTGACGGGATCAACATGATCTTCTGGATCATATCTTTTCTCTTCTCACTTTATGTTCTAATTTCTATTCTATTTATCCTGGTAAATCCTGTCTGATTTCTTTTGACGGGATCAACCTGATCTACCGGATTATGCCTTTCCTTCTCTCACTTTATGTTCTAATTTCATCCAGTCCATCCTGCCTTGTCTCGCCGTAGCCAATATGGCGAAGGCGGATTCATCCTGTTCAATTTTTTTGACGGGATTAATATAAATCTTCACCACTGACTTACACAGACTAAACACGTTTTTATCCAGTTTATCCTGTCAATCCTGTCCAAATTCTTTTACCTGCAAAAAATATTAGTAAATCTATTATATATCTCTATAATTACCAATTGCGAATTCACATGACCATCAAGTCTATGTAGCATTTCTTCCATAAAATTTATTAATTCCGGAGCATAATCCTCAACATCTGGATTCCTTTCATAGAGAACTTCCAGGATCTCGGTTTTATCAAGATTTGTAATTTCAGACTGTTGATGCTTAAAATATGCAAGATCACTAAGCCAAATAATTAGCTGCGAGATCATCTCTTGCAATTTTGTAAGATTTTTAGAAGTTCTAAATTGATTTGATAATTCTATGAATTTTAGGTCATTTTTATTTATAACATAGTTTATGAATTGCAAAGTTTGCTCTCTAACTTCTATTTTGCCGCCTTCCATTAATCTGAGAGCTTTTTCCATATTCCCATTGGAAATTCGTGCTAACATTTTCGCTTCGAATATCTCTAGAGTTTCATAGCTTAATAATTTTTCTTCGATCTTATTTTTGGGAACAGGATGGAATGTAAGCTGTTGACAACGCGAAATAATAGTTGGTAACAGTGAGTTTGGTTTTGATGTTGTAAGAATTATTATCGTATCTTCAGGGGGTTCTTCTAGTGTTTTCAGGAATGCATTAGCAGCTTGGACAGTCATTGTATCGGCATGTTCTATTATGCAAACCTTGTAATTTCCTTCATTTGGAGAAAGTTGGATCCTGTGTTCCAGCATACGAATACTGGCTATGCGGATTCCAATATTTTTAGAAAAGAAATATTCTTTCCATGGAGTATTAATTTTATTTTGGACGTACTCTTCATATTCCTGAAGTGTTTTATCAGAGCGGATCTCTCCATCTACGGTTACATCAGATTTTCCTGCCTCCTTTGGAAATGGAAATATATAAAGAAAATCGGGATGTGTGAATGAAAGAAACTTCTTACATGACGGACATACACCACACGGACGTTTATCCAAAGTTGAATGACAATTCATAGCCATTCCCAGATACAAGGCAGTAGTGAATTTCCCAACACCCTCTGGTCCATAAAACAAATAGCTGTTAGCTACTTTATTCTGCTTGATAGCTCTTTGTAAAACATCAATTGCTCTATCTTGCCCTTTAATTTTATTAAACATAAAATCCTTTTATTTCATGAATTTCTTAATATAAATGCTCTCAAATTCAGATGCCAGGATGTCCATGTATATCTCATCATGCTTCTCACCGGCAAAAATTATAGCTTCTCTTCTTCGTCCAATCTCTTTGAAACCTACTTTTTTATATGAATGTATTGCACGCTTGTTGTAGCTGAATACCTCCAGCATGATATTGTTCAAATTTAAAACATTAAATCCGTAATCGATGAGCAGAGAGAGAGCTTCTGTGCCATATCCTTTGTCCCAGTATTCTTTATCTCCAATGAAAATGCCTACTTCTGCTTTTCGGTTGCGCTCACTGATGCGAAAAATGCTGCAATTTCCAATTAGTTTGTCACTGTCTGCATCAATGATTGCAAAGATCTGTGCGTTATTTTTTATCATATCCTGCAGGATCACCTTCTCTCTTTCCAGGCTCAATTGCTGCCCAAAAGTTAATAAATTGGATGATACTTCAAGGTCGTTTAACCAAACGCAATACTGATCTGCATCTTCAACGTTTATAGGTGAAAGATAGCATTTTTTCCCAACGAGTTTTTTATAGTATTTCATAATTCCTTATTTGAGGGCATTCTTAAATCTTAAAAGAACCTTCTCTTTTTCCAAAATTTCCATAATTGTGGGAAGCTCCGGACCATGTTCACTTCCGTATAACGCAAGTCGCAACGGTGGATAAAGGTTTTTACCTTTTATTCCCAACTCTTGTGCAGAACGTTTTAATAATTCATTTATCAGTTCTTCATTTAACTCAGGAGAATCTATGATGTTATCAATCCAGAATTTGAAAAGCGTTTGTGAACTTTCCGTTCCTAAAATTGATTTGTCGTCCTCTGTAAATTCAAGCTCACTAAAGAAAGGCTTAGCAAATTCTGTTACTTCATCCAGTTTATGAATTCTATTTCGAGCAATATCTACAAGTTCAAGATAATGCTCTTCATTTGGGATATGATATCCGGCTTTTTCAAAATACTTTCTTGCGTATTCACCAATTACTTTTAGGTCTGTGTTACGGAGATATTGACCGTTCATCCAATTTAGTTTTTCCACATCAAAAACTGAGCCGGATTTATTTATTCGTTTGAGAGAAAATGCTTTTTCCAATTCTGCAAGCGTATAGAATTCTTCATTACCAGGTGCATGCCAACCCAATAATGCAACAAAGTTCAATAATGTTTCGGGAAGATAGCCTTTGGTCAAAAAATCTTCCACCGCAACGTCACCCTGTCTTTTACTCAGTTTGCTTTTATCGGGATTTAGCAGCAGAGGAAGATGACACATTTTAGGAGGTTTCCAGCCCAATGCTTCATAAAGAAAGAGGTGTTTAGGAACACTGGAAAGCCATTCTTCACCACGTATCACATGTGATATTTCCATCAGGTGATCATCTATAACATTTGCCAGATGATAGGTTGGAAATCCATCCGATTTGACCAGAACCTGATCATCAACCATATTCCACTGGAATGTAACCTTTTCTCTTACTACATCATAAAAAGTTACCTCGCCTTCTATGGGAACTTTCAAACGGATGACATATTTATTACCATTTTCCAGATGCTCATTTATTTCACTCTCATTCAAATTCCGGCAGCGACCGTCATATCTTGTATCAAGTCCCTTTACTTTGCGTTCTTCTCGCATTTTATCTAATTCTTCGGGAGTGCAGAAACATCTATAAGCTTTTCCATGATCTAACAATTTTTTAACATACTTATTGTATATCTCAGTTCTTTTGGATTGATAATATGGTCCATATTCTCCACCTTTTTCAGGTCCTTCGTCATAATCTAAACCCATTGCGTTAAGAGTAACAAACAGGTTCTCCACTGCTCCATCCACATAACGTGTTTGATCTGTATCTTCAATTCTAAGTATGAACTTTCCACCTACTTTTTTTGCATAAAGATAGTTATATAACGCAGTTCTTAGGCTTCCTACATGCAAGTATCCAGTTGGGCTTGGTGCAAAACGAACTCTTATCTCATTGCTCATGTTAACCTCTCTTAATGAATCTTTTCAAATCCCAGAAAATACTATATCAAATAATATTAATATTAATCTAAAAATTATAAATCTAATCTAATGTCAACCGGAAAGTAAAAATGTAAAGATTAATTAAATTGACACAAATTGTATAAATCAGAGATTTCAGTTATCAAATTTAGGAGAGGGGATATGAGAAAAATCAAATTAATTACGATCGGCATGTTTATTTTATTATTTTTATCCGGTTGCTTTCAGGTTGAACGTGTAATCAATGTGAATAAAGACGGTAGCGGAACTATTGAAGAAACTGTGTTAATGTCACAGGAATTCATTAACCAGATGAAGCAAATGGCTGCAGGTTTTGGCGGTGGAGAAGTAAAAGAGAAAAGGGATGAATCAGAATATCATGATGTAGAATCACTTAAACGAGATGCCGCTAAAATGGGTGAGGATGTAAAATATGTTTCCAGTAAACCTATGGAAAAAGATGGTAAACTTGGTTACCATGTGATCTATAGTTTCCCGGACATTACAAAAATTAAGATCGATGAGAATCCAGCAGATAATATGATGAGCTCTTCCGGAATGGGTGAAGATAAAGAAGATATGTATTTCAAGTTCAAAAAAGGAAAAACTTTTGAGCTTACAATTATCTTTCCACAAGAGGATGATAGAGATGATTACGAAGAGATGGAGTATGAAGATGAACCGGATGATAATGCAGAAGTTAGTGATCAGGATTTGCAGATGATGAAGGCTATGTATGCCGGTATGAAGATATCTGTAAAAGTTATCGTTGATGGCAAAATTGTAGATACAAATGCAACTTTTAAAAATGGGAATGTTGTAACCCTTACAGAGATGGATTTTGATGTTATCATGGAAAATGAGAAAGCATTTCAAGCATTAGCTGGGAGTAAGGATGCAACTGATGAAGAGATGAAAAGATCTATGCAGAAATATCCAGGATTCAAAGCAGATATGAACGAGGAAGTTGTTATAAAATTCAAATAAACAAGCGATAAAAGCACACAAAAAAGAACCTTGAAATCAATTTTCAAGGTTCTTTCTAGTCATTAATTTTAAGTAACTTTATTTTCTATTCCATAAATTCAGTAATTTTTCATTTCCTTTGATGATATCTTTTAAGATTTCCAGATCGATTGTCTGTTTACTGTCACAAACCGTTTCATCGGGTGAGAAATGTGTTTCGATCAGCAGCCCGTCTGCACCGGCAGCAATAGCCGCCCAGCTTAAAGATTTTATCATTTCACGTCTTCCAGAGCTATGCGAAGGATCAACGATTATCGGTAGATTGCTCAACTCTTTTATAGCGGGTATAGCAGAGATATCGAGAGTATACCGTGTGTAATTTTCAAAGGTTCTTATACCGCGCTCACAGAGGATCACATTTGGATTTCCAGCTTCAATTATATGTTCTGCTGCCAGCAGCCATTCTTCTATTGTACTGCTGAAACCACGTTTTAAAATTATGGGATTCTTTACTTTTCCCAAATTAAAGAGTAACCGATAATTTGACATATTGCGAGTTCCGACCTGTAAAATGTCTACATACTCTTTTATCATTGCTACATCTTCGGAAGATACAACTTCCGACACGGAGATCATTCCGGTTTCGTCAGCTACTTTTTTTATATATTCTAAACCTGTCTTTCCGAGTCCCTTAAAATTGTAGGGGGAAGTGCGCATTTTATAAGCACCACCACGAAAAAAATGGATACCCATTTTCTTTAATTCTAAAACCACAGCATACAGATCTTCATAATTCTCTATAGTGCAGGGACCGGATATCATAGTACAATGACCTCGTCCGATCTTTTGACCTTTAATACATATTTCTAAAGGTTTTCCACTTTGGTGTTTCATTTTAATATCTTTCATTTTTTCTAACCTCAGGATAACATTTTATCTAAATCCTATTTATCTAGTAATTTGATATTTTCAGCCTGTAGACCTTTATCTTTGATCTCTTTTAGTTCAAATTCAAAGATCATATTTCTGTTTGGAATCTTCTTAACATCAATATCTTCAGTTAATTGAGAGCTATGAAAAAAGGCTGTTCCATAAGGAGATTCTTCTTTTCGTGTATCACGTATCCAGAGAGAACCGCTAATATTTTTCATGAAACGCATGAATCCATATCCTTTTTCAGGGAAGAATGAGTAACATACACCACGGACAATGCGCGTTCCATTATTTGCCTTATGTATTTCAATAGGAGAAAGATCTGGGATCATATATCCGGATGTGAACACATCAGCTTCATTAATGAGATCATTAGAAACGTTTTTATAGGCTAACACTTCTACCCGGCAACCCTTGCTCTGCAAAGCTCGTACAACTTGTACAAAATCACCATCTCCGGTAACTAATAATACATAATCCAACCTTTCTGATTGGCGCAGCGCATCAACAGCCATGTCCAGATCAGCATTGGATTTTCCATACCGAACACCATGTTCATCTACATACCATTTAACTACTTTTACTATAACTTTATAACCAAAATCACGTAAAATTGAATGAAAATTTTCTGACTTTTTCTTATATTCAGGGTTTCTCTCTGCCATCTCTTCATCATAGGCAACATAAGCATTTAAACGCATTGCAACACCATTATTTCTACAGGCGAATGTTCTTAATATATCATACTGCATTCCGTATCCACCATTCTGTGCAATGTTGGAAACATCAACATATACACCAACTTTAATAAGACCACTTTGTTCCATAAATCCTCCTTAATAATATAACAGATTTCTGTTGGACTCTTCGTATCGACGAGTCCACGTTGTTTTCTGCTTTCGTCTCAAATATTTTTTTACTATTTTAGATCGGGACGATCTAACAAAACATCTGGTTCAATCGAGACGATTGAACCAACTTAGTAAATTGAGAGAGAAACCTCAGAAAGACAATTCTCTCCATTTCACATTTCACATTCCTAATTCCTAATTTTATTTACAATCCTGTTTCTATACCAATGTGAATAATTCCGTCAAGAGGATTTCTCATTTCTCCGTTTTGAATTCCTAATCCGTAATCAATACCAAGCAGACCGATCTTTGTTTGAGTACGAAGACCAAAGCCAAAACTATAAAGATCGCTGTATTTGTAATTCTGATTCTCTACATAGCCGTAAGCACCAAAGACAAAAAGTCTTGAATTCTGTCCAAACAGATATCGCAATTCAATGTCAGACCAGCCAACACGGAAACCGGAAAAAGCATTTTCATTAAAACCACGCAAACTTTTTGCACCGCCCAGATCATAAACCTCAAATTCCGTAAGCTGCTTATTCTCGATCACATTAGCATTAACATCAAACCCAATTACGAAATTCTTTCTAAGATCAAAGTATTTTGTCCATTTGATCTCAACCGCCTGTTTGCTAAGATCTTTTTCATCTATAGTATTAAAAATGTAGTAATATTTCAGATAAATTTCAGCTCCTGAAGATGGATTAAGAATATTATCCAGATCTGTCATATCCCATAATACACCAAGTTTTTTAAAGGATGATCTTTCAATAAT
>DAOUTP010000188.1 GCA_030626645.1 Candidatus Cloacimonadota bacterium | reverse complement strand
TAGGGATATCACTTTCTTATGAAGTTTCACAATTGAATGAGACGGAGAAAAATCTCGGAATCAATTTCCTAACTTCTACTTTATTGCTTTACGGTAATAAGAAAAGGAATTATCAGCAGTTTCTGAATTATTGTACTTCAAATGGAATTAATTTTGGGATCAGTCAACAAAGTGAAACAACTCTGCTAAGAGCTAAAAGCTTACAAGAGATGCTTCCTTCAAGTGTGGAAATACTTTCGGATGTGGCACTTAGACCTACTTTTCCTGCAGAACATTTCAATAATATTAAACTTACAATAAAAAGTAATCTGGATAGGGTAAAAGATTATCCTCAACATAGCTCAACACTTCTTTTTAAAGAGATGATCTTTGGGAAAAAGAGTAATCTTAACAATCGTTCAGGTTCAAAAACATCAATTGATAATATTACAATGAAACAGATTAGGGAATGGTATGGAACGCATTATCAACCCGAGAATATGTCACTTTCTATTGTAGGCGATTTCAATTTTGATGAAGCCCTGAGACTATGTGAGGCAAATTTTGCTTTTGAAAAAAATAACTATTCAAGATCTATCCAAAAGGCTTTAATTAATTCTTCAAATGCAAAATATAAGTTAACAAAAAAGGGAATGGATCAGGCAATTATTAATATTGGCGGATTTGCCTGTAATGCAAATGAGAGAGTGAAAAACACTGCCTTTCATATTCTATCGCATATCATTGGTGGTGAAAGTGATTCGATACTATTCCGAGAATTGCGTGAAAAACGTGGTTTGGCATATTCTGTTGATTTCAGCTATAGTTCTGTTAGATCAGTTGGATTTTGGGTTGCTTCGGCTGTTGTTGATAAAGCAAATAAAGACGAAGCAGTGAAAGTGATCCGCGATGTTCTGAAAGATATAAAAATAAATGGCATAACGACGGTAGAACTTGAGATTACAAAGAATTTTATTCGAGGTCAAAGACTTATGGAGCAAGAGAGTGTACTAAACCAGGCTCAAACGCTTTCCATTTTGGAATCTTTAGGCTTAGGATATTCTTACTACTTGAAAAGAGATGAGCGTTTAGATAAAGTAGATATAAAAATGTTACACGATCTTGCCATTGAATATTTTAAAGAGGAAGATCATTTTGTACACATCATGATTTGATAAGGCAGGACAGGTGAGATATTACCGAAGTTAATATAAGGAATGGATAAGAATATGATCACTATTGGAATTGATCTTGGCTCACGGATGTCAAAAATTGTAATTTTAAAAGAAGACAAAATCTTATATACAAATGTTACTGATACTGGTGTAAATCCTAGAAAAAAATCAGAAGAATTATTAAATATAGCTTTAAAAGAAACTGCTATTTCCACTACTGATATAAAAAACATTTATTCAACAGGTTACGGAAGAAATATAGTTCCATTCTCAGATAAGCAGATTTCTGAGATCAGCTGTCATGCCAGAGGAGCAAATTACTTCTTCCCCTATGCAAGAACGATCATGGATATTGGCGGGCAGGATTCCAAAATTATTTTAGTAGATGAGAGCGGACATGTTAAAGATTTTACAATGAACGATAAATGTGCTGCAGGAACCGGAAAATTCCTGGAAGTTACAGCAACCACACTTGAAACAACTATTGATGATCTGGGCAAATTATCACAGATTTCAACTAGGAAGATAGATATTGATAGCACTTGTGTTGTATTTGCCGAATCAGAAATAATTGGTTTAATTGCAGAAGGTTTGGAAAAATCGGATATCATTAATGCTATCCACCGTTCAATTGCCAAAAGAACAAAAAATCTTGCTTCCCAACTTCATTGGCAGAATCCAATAGTCTTCACAGGCGGAGTTGCAAAGAACTCCGGAATGCAAATAGCAATTTCAAAGATCATGGGATCAAATGTAATTGTACCTGAAAATTCATTTATTACAGGAGCTCTTGGTGCTGCTATATTTGCAAAAGAGAATTTTATATGATAACTTTCAGCTTGACATCTCAAACGTTTATTTATTCCTTAATTGCAATTATTAATGGAATTTAAAGAGATTGAGATGAAAATAAAAATATTAATATTATTAGCTCTTATTTTCGGCATTAATTTATATGCACAGAGTAGCAATCAATCTAATGTTACTGATGTGAAATACAACATCAAACTTATCAAATTTTATATTGAAAAAAACGAATATAATAATGCTCTCGAATATATTAACAAAACTTTAGAAGAAATAGTAGATAATGATTCGCTATACTATTTTAAAGGATTTATTTATCATGAATATGAAGATTGGCTTCAAGCTTCAGAGCACTATGCTAAAGCTATTTTATACACATCAGATGAGCAAATAATAGATGAGCGTTTGGCAGATTTTGAGAAAGTAATTATTCAGGTCTCACCGCTTTCAGCATTTGATATTGTTTCATATGCTGTTTCCGAAGCTCAAACCATTCAAAAGCATATTGGTTTTCTAAAAATATTGGCTCAACTTTATGAGAGCAATCAACTTTATGGTGAAGCAAATGACGTTTATCGTACAATTTTATTGGAAAGTGACGAATCGGAGAAATGTAACCTACAGATAAAAATAGCAACGAACTCTATTTTCCAAAAAGAGTATGAGGATGCTTTGAATATCCTTAAGCCCCTAATTGCAGTTGATGATTCCCTGTATATTGAGAAATTGCTTTTCTTGAATTATATTGCTCATATTTCACTTGAACATTATGAAGAGGCAAAAACTTCACTTCTTCGATTATATTTGGATTATCCTCAACATACGAATAAAGAAGAAATTCTTGCCGGATTGGCCGAAATTTTTGAGCATCAAGAGCAATTTCTTACAAGCTGGTACTTGCTGAATGAACTTTTCAAGATAAGCAATGAAGTAGAGAGATTCAAACTTCAAGAAGATATTAAACGTATTAAACAGAAGATCTGTGAAAGTAATACTATTGAAGATCAATTTAAATATTTTAATCCAGTTTTTGAAATGGAAGAACAGAACTTAACACCTGATAATATAGAATGAAAAGTGGAAAATATTATAAACTCTTTTTTATTTACTAATAGATTTAATATATTGACTCGAACATGTCAGATTAATTTTTTGTAACAGAATTTTTTAGGTAGTGAATTAATAAAATAAATATAGGAGCTAAAATGAAAAAATTTGAAAAAGTTACATTAGACGGTAATTATGCTGCTGCGCATGTAGCTTATGCCTTCAGTGAAGTTGCTGCAATTTACCCGATCACTCCGTCATCTACAATGGGTGAATATGCTGATGCATGGGCATCGAATGATCGGAAGAATGTTTTTGATCAAACTGTTGATGTAATCGAAATGCAATCTGAAGCTGGTGCAGCAGGAGCTGTGCATGGTGCTCTCTCAGCTGGTGCATTTGTAACCACATTTACCGCTTCTCAAGGTCTAATGCTTATGCTCCCGAATATGCATAAAATAGCTGGTGAAATGTTACCTACGGTTTTCCACGTTACAGCAAGATCACTTGCTTCGCATTCACTTTCAATATTTGGAGATCATTCAGATGTAATGTCTGCAAGAAATACTGGATTTGCCTTAATGTCAGCCTGTTCAATTCAAGAGATCATGGATTTGGGAATTGTTTCACATCTTTCTACCTTAAAAGCCAGTATTCCTTTCTTAAATTTCTTTGATGGGTTCAGAAATTCTCATGAAATCCAGAAGATCGAAGTTATTGATTATGGCACAATGCGTGAAATGATAGATATGAAATATATTGAAAATTTCAGAAATAGATCCATGAACCCTGAAAGACCAATGATAAAGGTTGGTGCTCAAAATCCAGATGTATTTTTCCAGTGTCGTGAAACTAATAATAAATATTATGATG
>DAOUTP010000203.1 GCA_030626645.1 Candidatus Cloacimonadota bacterium | reverse complement strand
TGTATCATTATCAATTGTTGAGATATATCCTAAGGGATCCCAATCATCCGGACCCCAACCTACATCCCAAACCCAACAGGCAAATTCTAATTGATCAGGATCTGGTGTGCAAACACGAGAGCCAACAAATCCGGTAGTCAATCCACCATCGGTATCTGCATCATAAGTATAGGCAAATTCGAATCCTTCCCCTGAAACATAACTACTAATATCATCCGGTGCTATTGCGGATCCGCCAAATGATTGCGGACCAACATCAGAATCCATATAAATTCCCATAGCACAATCAAAAAGTGTATCTTGAACATTCATATTTGTAATATTGTATTCTACATAAACCAAATTTTTAATATAATCATAACTCCACTGATAACTCATTTGGCGTACACGAACATTAAGCGGAACATGTGTATTTGAGCCGGAATAAGAACTGTAATCTCTATCGGGATCAGGATTACCGTTTTCGAAAGGACTATAATCAAAATAGTATGAAATATAATCTTGCTCGGAAACCGGATAACCATCTTCATCGACAATCCCATCACCGTCATCATCTTTCGGTTCAGCGAAATTATACAGTTGGTTTGATTCATCACTTAAATCTACAAAGCCGAGTGGATACCAGATAGATTGATTATCTTCATCTGTAATTGCATCAACTCCGTAAATTGGCTCTGAAAGGTGAAGCCAATCACCACTATAAATCATGAATTCATCCGGTAATGAACCCTCACCACTTCTAAACGGAAAAGCATATCCCATAGGATCTTCATCAATTAATCCGTCATTATCATCATCAACGCCTTTTCTTTGATCTCTGATAGAAGTTGTAATAATTTTGTCTTGATAATTATGCGCTGTGTATGTTGCACCCAGATATGAAGCTTCCAGAGGATTATATGCAGGTAATAACTCATTGACCCGCTGCCATCCATCAAGAGCTATACTAACTAATGTATCAACTACTGCTGTCAATGTATCAACATAACCATTCGCAAAATCACCATAAAGCACAACATCATCATCATTTTCTGGCGGATAATTAAGCCAATAATATTGTCTGCCCAAATAGTCTCTTCTTACTTTTTTTGCCCCAAACCACAATCCGCCAAGGTACAAATAGTCAATAGATGAACCACCGGGATATTCAAGTGATGGCCATTTAGGAGTCGTTTCCCCTGAGCCAAAGAAACCATAGTTACTAACACGTAACCAGATATTTCCAAGATTGTGTACTTGTGAAGTATCAAATTTCTTATCAGCAACAGATTCACCCTGCATTCTGGCAAATGCACTTGCAGCAAATACGATAAGAAGCATTAGAATTATTAATACTTTTAATTTACTAATATTCATATAAAATCCCCCAAGATTTTTTTTAATTTAAAGAAAAACTAACTGGGAAAGTAACCCAGCAAGCTACAGGCTTCCCACCACTTTTAGCAGGTGAGAATTCCCATTTTTTAACAGACTTTACAGCAGCTTCATCCAACCCACCAGGGCCTGACATCAACGATTGTAAAATTTCAATTGCTCCAACAGAACCATCTTTAAAAACTTCCACCTGCAAAATTACATCACCTTCTATACCGGCATTTTTAGCAAAAACCGGATATTCTGTGGGTGCCCTTTTAATTGGAAAAGGTTCATCTTCATAAATTACGAATTTAGAAGTTTGTCCCAGAATTTTTTCCTGAATTAGATCATATGGATCTAATCGAGTAGGATCAATTGTAATAATAACATCTATATCATCATCATCTTCACTATCGAGATCTTCTTCTATTATGATCTCAAAAACAGGTTTGATTGTCTCTTCAGGTGGTTTAATTCTTTCTTTGATCTCAGGTGGGATATCAATAGCATCAATGATATTGATAGTTCTATCATAAGGTTTCACTTCAATTTTAGGTGAAACTATAAAGGCAAATAATAATATCAGGATCGCTAAGCTTACTGATTTATCATAATAACTATCTGCAATATCTTTCCAATCAATAATTCGTTTATGCATATCTCACCTACCTTTGCAACTTAGCTTCAAAATAAACACGCAAAGTTTGAGCCTCACGTAATTGATTCAAGATATCAGACATGATACCATAGCTTGTATCCATATCAGTTCTGAAGCAAGTTAACACATTAAAGTCTTCTGATAGTTTCTTCTGCATAACATACTTTACATCAGGTATGGAAACAACGAAATCATCAATTGAGATCAAGCCGCCTTTGTTTACATATATCGTAGCTGCATGATTACGTGGTATTTTTTCAATACTTGCAGCTTTCGGCATTCTTACAGGTATTCCTTTTTCTCTAACAAACACGGTAGAAACCATGAAGAATAAAAGAAGCAGGAAAGCTATGTCAGACATAGATGCAGTTGGTATTGCCGTTTCCGGTCTTGCGCTTTTTTTAATATTAGCCATAATACCTTCCTAGTTCGTTGATAAAGAAATTTTTTCTGCACCAGCAGCTTGAAGTTTATCTAAAACCTTCACCATATACTGGTATTTACTTTTTCTATCTGTTTTCAGGGATATTACCATATCAGGATTGTTTTTAACAATCTGATTGATCATCTTCTGCAATTCATTCATCGGCACGATCTGCTCATTTCCACCGGATATAAGAGTAATGTTTCCATCTTTATCAATCCAGATCTTTGTAAGGTTCTCATCTTTTAATTTAACCTTTTTTTGAGTGCCGTCAGATACAGCCGGTAAAATTATCCCTAAACCTTTTTTAATATCAAATTTTGTAGTTGATAGAAAGAAGACAAGCAGCAGAAAAGCTACATCAGACATTGATGCAGTGGGAATACCTCCCAGATCTTTTCTTTTTCTGCGTAACACAATTGCCTCCTATTTATGTTCTACAAGAGTTTCGATCATTTTCTCTGATCCTCTCTGCATATCCATCACAAGACCGTCTACCATGCCGAGGAACATATTATTAAAGAACTGCATTGGAATAGCAACAGCCAAACCAGCAGCAGTAGTGATAAGAGCAATTTGGATACCGGTAGCAACAATAGTAGGTTCCACTTCACCGGCAGCAGCAATATCGCGGAATGCACGGATCATACCAACAATTGTTCCAAAGAAACCAAACATAGGTGCAAGATTAATTGTGGTAGAGAGCGGAATAAATCCTTTCTCTAAGAACGCCATCTCGATCACACCTGCATTTTCAATAGCTTTTTCTACAGCATCAATTCCTTTATCTACTTTCAATAGACCATTATGCATAACAGCAGCAACCGGTCCTTTTGTCTCTTCGCAGAGTTTAAGGGCTTCGTCATATTTTTTCCCCTCAATCAGTGGAATCACTTTACCAAGAAAATCGTTAAGGTTGATCTTTGCATAGCTAAGTGAGATTACTTTCCAAATTATAGTTGCAATACCCCAAATTAAAAGAAGAAGCATTGGGTACATTACAAATCCACCTTGAATAAACAGGTCAACCAATCCACTGCCGACAATCTTACGAGCAAACATTTCAAGTCCACCGGATTGAGAAGTTTCTTCAAACGGAACTTCTTCTACAACTT
>DAOUTP010000371.1 GCA_030626645.1 Candidatus Cloacimonadota bacterium | reverse complement strand
TTTGGCTCATGCCACCCGTTTGTATATCATACACAAATTAGATGAACAGGAATATTGTGTTAAAGAGCTCACTGAAATGATCGGAGCAGATATTTCTACTGTTTCGAAACATCTGACAATAATGAAAAATGCTGGAATTATCGATTCTGAAAAACGCGGGAATTGCATATATTATAAATTGCAGTGTCGATGTGTGCTCTCAATGTTCAGTTGCCTCACTAATGTGATCGACAGCAACAAAGATAAGATGAATTCTTTATAATAAATGGAGCAGAAATGGATCAAACGGAAAATTTAAAAACTAAAAGCAGGGAGATGAATGTTTTTGAAAAATATCTCTCATTATGGGTAATTCTTTGCATTGGTGCAGGAATTGTGCTTGGTAAGTTAGCTCCCCAGGTGGCCTCAACGCTGGATAGTTTCTCATTTTATCAGGTCTCAATTCCAATAGCGATCTGCTTATTCTTCATGATGTATCCGATTATGGTGAAGATCGATTTTAGAGAAGTGATCAAAGCCGGAAAAACACCCAAACCTGTTATTCTTACTTTGATTATCAATTGGCTTATAAAGCCTTTTACGATGTTCTTTATTGCTACATTTTTTCTTACACTTTTCTTCAAGTTGGGCTTGATCCCGGGAACCGAGGTTGTGAAAACAGGACAAGAAGTAGAATTGTATAAAAGTTATATTTCCGGTGCAATTCTCTTGGGAATCGCTCCCTGTACTGCAATGGTGCTGGTGTGGAGCTGGCTTTCCAAAGGCAATATGGGTCATACTCTTGTGATGGTAGCCATCAATTCTTTAACAATGCTATTCTTGTATGCTCCATTAGGTAGTTTTCTGCTGGGAGAAAATGATATGCCTATTCCCTGGCAAACCATTATTTTATCTGTGATCATATATGTTGGATTACCGCTGATTGCCGGTTATTTCACCAGAAAATGGATGATCAGGAAAAAAGGTCTGGAATACTTTGAGAAAACATTCCTGCCGCATCTGGGAACAGTATCGATCATCGCCTTGTTGACAACTCTCATTCTGCTCTTTTCTTTTAAAGGAGAGATCATCTTGCAGAATCCGCTAACTATTCTCTGGATCGCGATTCCGCTGCTAATTCAAACGATTTTAATTTTTTCAATCGGTTACATCGCTGCCAAATTTCTTAGACTATCTTATGAAAATGCAGCCCCAGCTGCCATGATCGGAGCTTCGAATCATTTCGAAGTAGCAATTGCCACATCCACAATGCTTTTTGGTCTTTCATCGGGAGCATCGCTCGCTACTGTAGTTGGAGTTTTAATTGAAGTGCCATTAATGTTGATCTTAGTTCGGATCTGCCTGAAAACCCGTAGATGGTTTCCGGTAATAGATGAAGTTTAAAAATTTAATAATTATAAGGAAAAGATAATGAAATGGAAAAATGAATGGAAGATCCTACTGCTGATGGTAGTGATCTTTTTAGCAGCATATCATTTACCTGTGAATGCTGCTCGCTTCCAAAATGCAGTGATGGAATCATTTCACCTGCTGAAGGAATATGCACGTTTGCACGTAGTCTTGTGTCTCATACCGGCATTGTTCATAGCTGGTGCAATTGGGGTGTTCATCTCCAAAAACGCTGTGATGAAATATCTGGGCGCGCGAGCAAAAAGGATTGTCGCCTATTCTGTTGCTTCTGTTTCGGGTGCAATTCTGGCAGTTTGTTCCTGCACGATCCTGCCCCTTTTTAGTGGAATTTATAAACGTGGAGCAGGTATCGGTCCGGCTACGGCTTTCCTGTATTCCGGTCCGGCGATCAACATTCTGGCAATTATCCTCAC
>DAOUTP010000087.1 GCA_030626645.1 Candidatus Cloacimonadota bacterium | reverse complement strand
CTCTGTTTCTGCCAATATAACCTGCACCGGATTTGCAGTTGCACAAAAGATGTTTACAACTTCCCTGCATGCTTTAATTGCAGGAAGTACATTGAGTGGAAAAGTATCTTTTAAAACTATAAGGAATGTGTGTCCTGCTCCTATCCTGCGTAAATTATCAGTTGCTATCCGCATAAGATCGTCATCGGTTCCCTCTTTACGAACAAGACATGGACCTGATGCTTCATTAAAAGCAAGTCCAAATTTAATATCCGGAACACTATTGACCATTGCTTCATAAAGATCTTCAACTGTTTTTATGAAATGTGACATTCCAAAGATAATATCGCAATCTTCGGGTGTGCTGATCTTTTCTAATACAAGTTCCATTTTCTTCTCCAAGATTTGAATTGGTTGCAATATGATTATCGTGGATTTTACAGTAAAGAGTTTTTTTTGAAAATTTGGACAAAAAAAAAGACCGTTACCGGTCTTTCTTAATAATCTATTGGTTTTTTAAATAACCTTTTTTACTTTGTTACCCTTCAAACAAGAAGAACATACTTTAACGGACTTAACCTTTCCGTTAATCTCCGCTTTTATTTTATGGAGATTAGGATAAAATTTTCTCTTCGTCGCGTTCATAGCGTGACTTCTATGATTACCAACTTGTGCTCCCTTGCCACAGATATCACAAACTTTTGACATAATTACACCTTCCTAATCCTTTATTTTTCATTAGATTGAACTAAGAAAAAATCCATACCTTATCTGGCAAGAATTTTATTTTTTTTATCCAATATTCAAATTATTTTGCAGTATTGATAATTTTTTATTGTCATATATTTTAAGAATAATAATTTATGGGTAAATTATGAATAATGGAAAATTTGAAGTACTCTTACAAAATGAGGGTAAGAAAGTATATAATTATCTATTGAAGATCCTCCGCAACAAAGAGGATGCTGAAGATATCCTTCAAGAAACATTTATAGCCTTTCATAAAAAAATGAGCCTTGTGAAGGAATCTTCATATAAAAGTTATTTATTCAGAACTGCTTATCACAAAGCTCTTAACCTTATAAAAAAAAGAAATGCAAAAAATAAACTGGTCACAAATTATCATGAAATGGAACATTTTAGTGAAAAAACTATTGAGAATAGTGAGCAAAAAAATGAACTTGTGAAAGACGCATTATCCCAACTTAAACCGGAAGAAGCAATTTTAATTGAATTACAGTTTTATCAGAAAATGAATTATAAACAAATGGCGGAAATACTGGAAACAACACAATCTGCAGTTGATTCCAAACTGGTACGTGCGAAGAAAAAATTAATAAAAATAATAAACGAACAAAAGAAAATGCAGGAAAATAGACCAAGCATTGTCTAAAGGAACAGAGGTGAGGAAAAATGAAGCAAAAAAATGAATGTAGCTTTGAGAAGAAATTGAATGCCTATATTGCCGGCGAACTAAGTGAGATGGAACACAACAAAGTTCGCGAGCATATTAGCAGCTGCCACCTCTGCCAGAACGAGATCAGGACATTGCAGCAAGTTGATAATTTTCTAAATCTGTATACTGAGGAAGAAGTTCCTGCAGGATTCAACGAGAAAATATTAAATTCTGTATTTAAAAGCCGCACAAATCCCTTCATGCGAAAGGTAATCAGTTTTTCCATCGCAGCATCTGTTCTGATATCTTTTATGGCTGGCATTATGCTTAGTAGCGGACTTTATGCAGACAGTTCAGATTCTAATATTACTATCGGCGAAGATTCTTTATTCAGTTATTATGAAGGAGATTATGATGTCTAAAAAAACTGTACTTATTTTACTTATTATCTCGTTAGCATTTAATTTTGCTTTCTTTGGAACATTTCTTTACCATCGTGTAAATTTCCGACCTGGTTTGCCCGGAGCAATTCATGGGAGACCAAAATTACCAATACACTGCCGTGAAAATTTCCGTAAACTTAGAAAAGAGATGGGTGAAAAACATCGTGACTATTTTATTGCACGAAGACAATTCATTCTGTCTCTGCTTGAAGAAGATCTTAACGAAGAGCAAGTATTAAAAAGACTGGAAAATGCGATCGAGAAACAAACGATCAAGGAAAAAGAGATCGGTCTTTCTTTTATTAAGCTTAGGAAAGAGATGACTGCTGAGGAAGCTAGAATGTTTTTCCGTCAAGATCTTAAAGTTAAAGAGGGTTTACAAGAAGCTGGGCGAGGAAGGAAAAAATGAAGAAAACACTTATTGCTCTGCTCTTAACTATTATTCTTTTAGGCGGTTGTGCAAGAAAAACGGTGTATCTTAAAATTGCGCCTCCAGAAAGAAAAACGGAAATTAGAACTGAAAGCCCTGGAATAAAATATCTCTGGGTAGAAGGATATTGGCAATGGAATCGTAACAGGAGCAACTACAAGTGGATTCCCGGACGTTGGATCAAGAAAAAAAGTGGAAAGATCTGGATTCATGGCGACTGGGAACGAACACGACGTGGATGGATATGGGTAGAAAGCTACTGGAAATAATTAGGTTTGTATAAGCTTACCAAAAAAAAAGGAGAATAAAAATGAAAAAGTTAGTATTTGTAGTAATTGGAGCAATAGCTGTAATTGGTTTATTAACAGCTTTTGACGGAGATGGTAGAGGATTTAACGAAGGTGAAGGTCATCCAATGAAAGACAAAATGTTTAAAGATGGTGATCATCCTAAAATGATGCAAAGAATGCATGACGGATATCAAATGATGTGCGAGGAACTTGATCTTACAGATGAACAGAAAGAACAAATGGAAGATCTTCGTATTAAAGGTAAAAAAAGTAAGATCGTTGCCGATGCTGATCTTGATTTATTAGGGATCGACAAAAGAGGCGCAATGAAAGATAAAGATTTTAAACAGGCAAAAGCCATTACTAAAGAGATCTTTAAGCTTAAACAACAGAATGCAATCAATCAAATTGAACAACAGGAACAAAGATGGAACATCTTAACACCTGAGCAAAAAGAGAAAGCGGAAGAATTGATGGGAGAACATCATCCCAAAAAAATTAAAAAGCTTAAAAGAAAATAATTAGTGTTAAATAAAAAAGCCATCCGGCAACCACCGGATGGCTTTTTTATTCTTTAACCTCGTTTCATAGCTCCCGCTATGAAATGGAAAATTTGTGCAGCTCTTGCTGCAAATGCAACGTAACTTCACGTATAATTCATTAAAACTTTTTTATCCTTTATGTCTTCGTGGCTGCTTACCCTTTCAGTAGTTCTTTAACTTCTTTTAATTCATTAATAATATTTTTTTTCGCTTCCTTGTTATCTACTGAAAAATCCAGGCTGATCTGCTCCTTATGCATCAGATCCTCTTTCAATTTCTTTTTGGCGCCTTCGATTGTAAATCCCTGAGTATGGAGCATGTATTTGATCTTCTTTAAAATATCTATATCATCGGGACTGTAACGCCTATTGCGTCCAAATTTCTTTTTAGGATGAACCTGAGGAAATTCAGTTTCCCAGTAACGCAATACATGCGCTTTCAGATCAAGCAGATTACCCACTTCCCCGATAGTATAATAATATTTTTTCATTTTTACTTCTTTTTACAACTTCCTCTTTCTGTTTAACAAGCAATTGATCACAGAATACACTAAAAGTATTCCTGCTCCAATCACAAAGACAAATGGAAACCAGAAGAAGTATTTTGTAAAGTAAGAATTATTTTCATAGATATAAAGAGAGTTGTTGAATGTTATTTTTTCAAAAAGTTTTGTTTGTTTTAAGAATTCTCCGGTGGGAGAAACAACTAGTGAATATCCGGTATTTGCTGCTCGATAGATTTGTTTACGTGTCTCAACAGCTCTGAACCTGGTCATCACAGCATGTTGATACGTTCCTGCAGAGCGGTGAAACCATGCATCGTTAGTTATATTAACTATGAAATCCACATCATTCTTAGCCATCTCTGTAGTTAACTGTGGGAAGGCAATTTCAAAACAGATCAGGGGAGAGAATTTATATCCGTTCACTTCATAGTATTCTAATTTTTCTCCATATTCCCAATTAGCTTGTCCCAAATGAACTCCCCATAGAAATGGAAAAACGTTCAGGAACGGAATTCGTTCTCCAAAAGGGACTAGAACATTTTTATAATAAGGAGGATATACCTTTCTATTCTTTCCGATCAGGGTTGCAGAATTATAGAATTTGAATTTATTGGGATAATCTTCGCCAACATATTTATAGTGCGGAAATCCAGTAAAAATATCGGTTTCCAGTTCTTCAGAAAGATTTAAAATCCATTTTCTATATTCCATCTGCCTTAATAAGTAAACCGGAGTGGATGACTCTGGCCAAATGATAAGATCGGTTTTTTCTTTTGCAGCTTGTTTACTGAATTCTTCATACAGTGCAAATGTTGAATCTCGATAAAGTTCTTCCCATTTGTCTTCCTGCGGAATACTCACCTGTATAACAGAAGCATTAAACTCAGTTTCTGTTAGATCTATTGTTTTAAGCCGAATAATTCCAAAAGCAGACCACACGATAATGATTGTAGAGATAATTATCATATTTCGTTTGAAATTTCTATTTAATTCCAAAAGAAGAATATTCACAAGTAAGATCAGCAATGAAAGAAGTGACATTCCACCAATCTCTACAGGTTGAATAAACGGTAAATAATCTGCCAGTGAGTATCCCAAATTGAACCATGGAAAACTGAATTCTCCAAAATTCTGTAAGAACTCAAAGCTTATCCAGATCATGATAAATCCGAGATAACCAAATTTTGGAATATACTGTTTTACAAAATAATAAAGTTGGAACACGATATAGAAATAGACGGCAAATAAGATGAAAATTCCCAGATAACCGGGAGAGGTAACCAATGATATCCAGTGCAAGCTGACAAGAGTATATGCTGAACCAAACCCCGCTGCCGCTAATAATAATTCTTTCTTTTTCCGCTGTTCCTTGAAAAAATGAAATAATGGGATGAATGCAAAAAACACTAAAAATCCAAGATGAACAGGAAGCCTGCTTAAGCCTAGCAATCCACCTGCTAAAATCGGGAATAAATATGTTTTAAGTTTTATATTAATTTTAAAGGACAATTTATTTCTCTATTATATCTGAATAAATAAGTTTTCCAATCCAAATTTCGTTATCAGAAAGCAGGATCACATTATCTTCAATTGAAAAATCATTCCATTTATTAGTAGAAATCGCAAATTTACTTTCACTTTTGGGATGATAAACATAATAGTCTTTTAGAATATATTGTTGCTGTTTATCAATTTGGATATTACCATTAACTTCATTTTGAAATCGACCTAGAATCCCGAAAATAATGGTGGAATTCTTCTTTTTATCATAAGCCGTGATCTCATTTTTTCCCAAACTTATTTTACATGGATCATTAAACTGGAATTTTCCAAAAGTATACCAGTTTGATTCATTGAAAGTGCGGGTTATTATGATCTCTTTTGATGCATTATCAAATATATAATATGTTTCATCAACACCAACCGCAAAGAGAGCAGGCTCAATAAAATTGTTCAAATTAAGTTCTGCGATAAGTTTTCCATCAATATCAAATTTCTTTATTTTTTTTTGGAAGCTGTCGAGTGCTAAAAGATTACCGTCCGGCGAGAGAGTAATGTCTGATAGTTTATTAAAACTTGAAGATGTAAAACCAAGTCCTCCAATGGTGTTGATCTTTTCTCCATTCCTATAAATATGGATCATGTCGGTTTCTTTTTCTAAAACAAACGCTGTTTTATTTATGGAAGAATAAAGACATTTTTGTGGGATGAAATCAGTTTGGATCTTCTGGAATATATTTATTTCCACCGGGACTTTATAAGTTTGCATTTCGATAGTTGAACAACCGGCTAACAATAGGACAAGAAAGATCAAAAGTCTAAAAATGTTTTTTTTTATCATGATCAAGAATCCTATTGATCTTGCCCGGCAATTCGGAGATCTTTCAATTTGCCTTGAATTGATGTTCTTCCCTGCCATGTATTGAATTCCAAAGAGTAAGCTATATCAACATAAGAACCTTTTTTCAGGAAGGGTAGATAATCTCCCAAATTAAATCCGATAAGATCGAGTTCACATCCATCCTTCATAACTTTTAGTTTGAGATGATTCTTCCCGACATTATAGGGAAATCCAACTATCATAACCTGTTCAGAGAAAAAAGTAGGACGCATATTTCCGGGACCAAATGGAGCAAACTTTTCCAGCCACTCAAGCAGATGATCATTGATCTCGAATAATTCCAATTTTGTATCAATATTCAGTGGTGGAATAAATTGGTCTTCTGTTACATGCTCTTTCATGTATTTTTTTAATTTATTCTCAAGCAGATCTACATATTCAACAAGGATCTGCAGACCGGCTGCATATTTATGTCCGCCGAAAGTTTCAAGATAATCTTCTACAGAAACAAGTGCATCAAAGAGATTAAATCCTGCTATACTTCTGCCGGAACCACTTCCAACACCTTCTTTAAATGTTATCATAATAGATGGACGGTAATATTTTTCTACAAGTTTAGACGCCACTATTCCAATAACTCCGGGGTGCCAGTCATCAGAAGAAACAACGATAATTGGAGTGTCATCCATATTTTTATATTTCTTTTCGATAATATCACACGCTTCCTGGAATGTGCGTTGATCTATTTGCTGCCTTAAGGAATTTTCTCTTTCAATGATCTGAGCCAGTTCTTCACTTTCTTCCTCATCAACCGAAACCATAAGTTCAACAGCCCGCATTGCACTTCCCATTCTACCTGCTGCATTTATTCGTGGCGCAATTCCAAACACAATATCAGCAGAATTAAGCTCTTTTTGGGAAAGCCCGGCAAGTTTGATGAGTGCATTTAATCCAATATTTTGTTTTTTAAGCAGTCTATCCAAACCGATGCTGGCTATTATTCTATTCTCACCCGTAAGCGGTACGATATCAGCAATTGTTCCCAGGGCGACAAGGTCTAGGTATTTATCAATAAGTTCATCTGTGTCGATATTTAATTGGGAATAAACCGCAACAAGAAGTTTATAGGCAACTCCTACACCAGCAAGCATCTCATATGGATATTCGCAATCGATCATTTTGGGATTTATGATAGCAAATGCATTGGGTAATTCTTTTTTTGGATTATGGTGATCTGTGACGATAATATCCATTCCCAGATCATTTATCTGTTCCACTTCTTCAATTGCATTAATTCCGCAATCTACACTGATAATAAGTTCCGCACCATTTTCTTTGAGTTGATCAACTCCACTCAACGATAATCCGTACCCATCGATCATTCTATGTGGAATATAGTAATTAATATTAGCACCGAT
>DAOUTP010000396.1 GCA_030626645.1 Candidatus Cloacimonadota bacterium | reverse complement strand
TTGAAGTTCAGATGGAGCAATCGGGATCTCATTATCATTCATTTGATATACAGCCGGAAGAACTTCTGCCAGAGCATCTATCCATGGAGAATAATATGCGATTGTATAGTCAAATCTGTCTTCCATATCCCAGGTTTGTGTTGCGGGTTTCCAACCGTGAAACCAATAATAATTATTTACTGTTTGCTGATAAACATTGGGAAGTTCATCCATTTCCAAATGAAGAAACCGTTCAAAATTGTCATATTGGCTCATTCCTGCCTGTGTATAAACTATCTGCCTATTAGAGCTGTATCCCCAGAGGTCAAGATTCGTATTAACAGCGAAAGTTGTATCATTATTTGAAAAATTAAAATCATATTCATTACAATGGAATCCATAATAATCATTCATATAAACAGGTTCATGCAATCCAACAGAATTTGCCGGAAGAACTATCGGATCAAGTACATTAACCATATCAATTCCCATTGATGAGTGATCTCTAATGGGGAGATCCGGTGAGGCGACATTATAACCACCGGAAATCTGCAAATCTGGATATCCCCAATGCCTGTTTCCCCAATCATAACTGTGTATTTGCAAACTAAACTCATGCCTGTTAAATTCATTTCGGATATAATCACAGAATCTTTGATAACTGACATTATAAACATGCTCTTCTTTCCTGGAAGGATCACAAAGTGATTTGCTGTTATCATAATTACCAATATTCGTCCATACTACTTCTCTTCCGCAACCGGAGATAAGCAGGAATTTTGAGTTATGATCTATAAATGCTTTATGAGTAATGGGAACTGTGATATAATCATCATTTGGATGCGGTGCGGTAATAATATGCGGATATTCTCCATTGGGATAATAAATGTACAAACCCCAGCCGTAATCAAAAGCGCCGAATTCATCATCACCTGGATCTTCGGTCTGGTTATCATCATAATGGGAATCGTTGGGAATTTCACGCAGCATATAAAAAGTGCGATCACTATCTGTATCGTTAAAAATAACAACTTGATAGGGATAGGAAGTCGTATCAATCATGCTTTGTGCCTCATCCAGATTACCCAGTAAGAATTCATCAATTATTAAACCCCAGGTAGAAAGATCGTCTTCAGATGGGATCACATAATTTCCAAAACCTTCGGATTGTACATCCCAGGGTGCATAAAGATTATATCCCGGATCAGCAATTCCTTCAACAACATGGCTCATCCAATTATCATATTCACAAGCAGGAGCTTCTCCATATAAGAAGTTCTGTAATGATTCGGTTTCTTCGATCACTGAAAAAAGAGAAGTTGTAATAATTAGAATAAAAAAAATATGTTTGAATTTTCTCATATCAAATTTTCATCTCCTGAACATTTTGAAATGGATTCTTAAGACCTATTAAAATTTGTCTAATAATTTCTCTTTTATTTTCTAATTGACTAAATATCTCTTTAAATTGCTTATTCACGAATAATAGAATTTGAGGAAAAAATGTATTATTTTAGAGAAGATTTAAAAAATAAGAAGCCTGTGAATATTAACGTTCCT
>DAOUTP010000229.1 GCA_030626645.1 Candidatus Cloacimonadota bacterium | reverse complement strand
TCGGGTAACTTTTTTTTCTGATGAAATAAATTAAGGTTCGATAATCATAATAGCCCCGTCCGGCAGTTGCCTATCGGGGCTATTATGTTATATAGATTTCCCTATATTAACAGTATAAACCATTTATTAATAATTATTTATTTCTTGGAATTAAAATTGCATATATTATAGTTAGGAAAAAAGAAAGAGGAAATTAATGAAAAAAAATATTATTTTATTATTTATGTTAATTGTAATCATCTCAACATCATTATCTGCTATAGACAATAAGTATAGAAAAATTAAAGAAAATCCAATTTTAGCTCATTTTTTAAGTTTGGAAGAGATCTTGATGAATGAAGATTATGAAAGAGATTTCACGCCAACCGATCCTCCATCCGGAGTAGTTCGTCAGACATCAGAATTTGATCAGATGGAAGGTGTTTTAGTCGTCTATCCACTTGGTGTTCCTTATGGGATGATTGCTGAGATGTCACAAGATATTATTGTTTATACTATCGTTCAAAGTTATCAGCAAAATCAATGTGAAACAAATTACCTGAACAATGGTGTGAATATGGCAAATTGTGAATTCATCAATGCACCCACAAATACATACTGGGTACGTGATTTCGGTCCCTGGTTTGTTGCAGTTGATAACGAAATCGCAATAGTGAACTTTCCTTATAACCGACCCAGACCGGATGATGATGATATTCCAATAGAAGTTGCTAACTATTTTGGATTGGATCTATATGGAATGGATCTGGAAAATGCAGGTGGAAATTATATGTGTGATGGAAATTTCATCGGTGCTTCAACGGATCTTGTTTATGATGAGAATCCAGGACTGACTCCGACTCAGATAGATCAACTTGTTCTTGATTATCTGGGAATTGAAACTTATCATGTTACAATAGACCCGCTTGATGACTACATAAAGCATATTGATTGCTGGGGAAAATTTCTGGATGTAGATAAAGTATTGATTGGTGAGGTTCCGCAAAGTGATTACCGTTATGTTGACTTTGAATTTGTTGCAGATTATTTTGCTGCTCAAACTTCAGCCTGGGGAAATAATTACGAAGTATATCGAGTTTACACTCCGGGAGGATATTCTCAACCGACACCATATACAAATTCACTTATCTTAAACAACAAAGTTTTCGTACCTCAAACCGGAAGTCAATGGGACGATGAGGCAATGGCAACTTATGAAGAAGTAATGCCTGGTTATGAAGTAATTGGTGTTTATTCTTCCGGCTGGTATGATACAGATGCTCTTCATTGCCGAACACGTGGTGTAGCAGATAGGAATATGCTTTATATCCAACATGATCCAATTTTGCAGGAAGTTCCTGCTGGAGAAGAGATCGACATTATTGCGCAGATCGTACCTTATAGTGGAGATCCACTTTATGCAGATTCGTTACTTGTTAAATATAAGATTAATTATGGAGATTTCAATTCATTAGTCATGACGTCTAACGGTAATGATAATTATGTTGCTTCCATTCCTGCTTTAGATCAAGGATGTGAAATATCCTATTATATTCATGCTGTCGATGAATCAGGAAATAGCTCGAATCATCCGATAATCGGCGAGCCTGATCCGCATATTTTTACTGTGGAAGGGAATCCTTTACCTGCTGAATTGGTAGTAGACCCTGTTTCATTCTCAATCGAAATGTCAGCAAACGAAATTTCAATTGAGATCATGGAAATGTCTAATATTGGTGGTATGTCGATGGATTATGATATTACCGAATCGGCAGATTGGCTTTCTCTGGATCCAATTTCAGGAACTTTGTTGGCTGGAGCTTCCACAAGTATTGAATTAACATTTGATACTACAGATATGATACCTGATGAATATACAACAGACATTATTATTTCAGATAATAGAGAAGAGACTTATGTTCCAGTTACGTTAACTATTACGGGAACAAATACTCATGATGATATCACAGGTCTTGAAACAAAATTATTAGGTAACTATCCGAATCCGTTTAATCCTGAAACAACAATAAAATACAACTTAAAAAATACTGCTGATGTAACTTTAGCAATATACAATACAAAAGGGCAGTTGGTTTGCACTTTAGTAAATTCATCTCAGGTGGCAGGAATGCATAGCACTGTATGGAATGGCAAAGATACAAATGGTAGAAATGTATCCAGCGGTATCTATTTCTCAACACTTGATGTGAAAGATGAAGAAGGTGATTACACAAGTGTTAAGAAAATTATCCTCCTAAAATAATGGCGGATAAATCTTAATGAAATAAGAGAATTTAGCCTGACCACTCGTATGAGGTCAGGCAACTTTTCTATTCTTAATGAAATAAGAGAATTTAGCCTGACCACTCGTATGTAGTCAGGCAACTTTTCTATTCTTATTGAAATAAAAATAATTATATTTAATTTTTCGGCAACCTGGCAAATGAAGGTTGCCTTTTTTTATAATTATTTTAAGAAATAGGTTGCAAAAAAAAATCAGACAATTGAATAGTCAACCTTGTGTTCGTTAGCAGAAAATCGGAGGTGAATTATGGTTGATTTTCCCTGCATACAAAATGCTGACCTGAAAGGAAAAGTTGTTCTTGTCCGCGTTGATCACAATGTGGTCAAAAAAGGATTGATCCATGATCCGTATAGGATTGATGCCACATTGGGAACCCTTTACTATATTAGTGCTAAAGGTGGGAAGTTGATCCTGATGACTCATATTGGCAGACCCAGAAACAAAAAAACCGGAGAAATTGAGATCTCTGAAGATACATCCGTAAAACCGATAGTTGACTATTTAGAAAGCAAGTTACATATAAAACTTAAAATTCCGAAATTTATTGAATATCCTACTCAAGGTTATCTGGGAGTGGAAACTTCTGTGAACCATATGATACGTGAACTAAAAGAAGATAAGATCGAAGGAATTTACCTTCCCAATACACGCTGGTTTAAAGGTGAAGAATCCGGTGGAGAACTCGAAGATCAATTTGAACAACAACTAGCTGGACATGCAGATATTATCATAAATGATGCCTTTGGCTCCTGGCAGCCGCATGCTTCCACAGTAGGTGTAACTAAATATTTACCGTCTTATGCCGGATTCCTGATGCAGAAAGAAATTGAGAATTTGCAGCGTATTTATAAACCACAGAAACCGTTTCTGGCTGTAGTCGCAGGTTCTAAATTTAATACAAAAATTCAACCCTTGTATAAACTTTT
>DAOUTP010000279.1 GCA_030626645.1 Candidatus Cloacimonadota bacterium | reverse complement strand
TTGTTCATCTTCAGAATTCACTAATTCATTCAAGATATTTATGGCTTTTTTCTCGTTATGTAATTCATAATAACATAATGCAGAATAGTATTGTGCTTTCTCTGAATTCAGTTTCTTCAATCTCTCTAAAGCTTCATCAAATCTTCCAGCATCATAGAAAGCTGTTCCTAAAACCAAGTTGTATTTTTCATAATATTGAGAAGTAGAAGGTAGCATATCTAAGCCGATAGAAAGTATTTTATTAGTTCTTCCATGAGAAAGATTGTAATTATGGTATAGCAAAATAGCTCTGTACTTATTCTCAGAATCAGGTTTTTGCATGATGTCATTAGCAATTTCATCTATATCTACCAATTTATTCTGAGCAATTCTCAATTCCAGTACTGCAGACAAAATTATTGTACTCTTATCCAGTGAGAGCGCCTTTTCCAAGTTTATTAATGCACTATCAAAATCATTCTCAAGAAGATCGATCTTGCCAAGATAATAAAATGCTTTCCAGGCTAATTGATTATCAGAATGGTCACTCACGAATTTCTGGAAAACAGTTTTTGCCAGCTTAAGTTTGTTTAGGAAATATCTGCTCTGACCCAGTCCTAATGCAACTTCTGCACGGATTGACGGATGGGTAGAGGTTGAATATAACTCACTGAAATACATTTCAGTATTTTTATAATTTTCTTCCGCAAGATAAATATTCCCAAGTAGGAATTTGATATCTGCTTCTACCTCACTTTGTGGATAGTTAATGAGGAATTTCTTAAGTTCAACCTTTGCTAATTCATAGTTTTTATCTCTATAAAGTCCAACAGCAAATTGCAGATCTTCTCTTTGGTCTGCAACCAGCATAGCTGTAAAAACTAAAATTAAGCTTAAAATAATAATTTTTTTCATTAATACCTCAAGAATAATTATTTATTCAATATATCTTGTATTATATTTTTCAGTTCAGTGATATTATTCTGTTCAACACATTTTAATAGACTGCTGCCAAAGTTCGTTCCCACAAAGATCTGATCTACATCAATATCTACAAACGCTCCGGCAATTTCCATTCTATCAGTTATCAGCATGTTACTAACTTTTGCCAGACTATACAACTCCAGTAGATTTGCAACTTGAATTTCTTCAATATTAATAAAATCTTTATCGTGAATTCTCTTACCGGTAAAATAAATATTAGCTGAGAACTCATGTTTTATTAGTTGAACGATCTTCTCTATCATCTTCGCTGAGATATCATTACTGAAATCCAGAATGAAGTTTTTAAATCTGTTTTTAATAAGCTGGTGCCTTGCTACCATTAACTCAGATTTCGAAATTTCAATGTTAAATTGATATCTCTCCCATGAAAAATCAAAAAAATCTGCAAATTTCTTAAGAAGATCTACAGGGTCATTTGGGGTAGGAATAAACTGCAAGTTCGCTGGATTATTAATATCCAATATGGTTGAGTTCTTGCAATGATCTAGAACCTTACGAATTTTCTTAACTGAATTAAAGTTGAAAATAACGGCATTATTAAAAGGTTTTACGCCAGTATTAATATTAAAGTATGTTGTGGTTTCGTCCTGATGTATCCTCTTAAAAAAAGTATGATCATAATCCGGAAGTATGATTGATATTTGTTTAAAATGATCCTTCCAGCTTAAGATATGCGATAATAATGTAGATGTTTTATATGAATCTTCCGGGCAAAATACTACAATTCTTTCACCAGAGGCAACTATGTTAGTGAAGCTATGTTGTTTCCACTTTAATTTACGATTAAAAATATTCATTAATGATTTCATATTTTTCCTTATTATTTAAAAGGCACTACAACAAAAATAGTAGTTCCTTCATTTTCCTTACTGTTTACCCAGATCTTTCCATTGTGAAGATTTGCAATTAACTTAGCTGTGGAAAGACCAAGCCCCAACCCGCTGGAATGAAATTCAATATCTCCGGAACTGTGTGAAATAATATCTGTAAGTTCATAGAATTTTTGAAATATTTTTTCATGCTCTTTTTCCGGAATGCCAATTCCATTATCATTAACATAAACTATCAAACTCTCTTTTCCGTCAATTTCTTCTTGTTGAAAAGCGGAATGTCTTGCACCTATAGTTATCGTCCCAAAATCCTTTGTAAAGCGAATAGCATTATGAACAATATTGAACATCATTAAATAAAAGGAATTCCAATTGACATTTACTTTCTGGAGCGTAGATTCTACTTCCAATTTAAAGATCATATTCCTTTTTGCTGAAATGTTTTCACCCTCTTCTTTCAATTCTGTTAGGAGGTCAAGAATATTGATCTTCTCCTTATGCAGCTTCTTTAACATTTGATATTTATTAAAGTTTATAATGTCATTAATGGTAGTATCTAATTTCTGCGTGCTGGTAGATAATGATCTTACGATCTCTTTCTCTTTTTTAGGAAGCTTTGCCTTATTTAAGAGTTTTGCATATCCATGCATTGCTACGAGTGGAGTTTTCAACTCATGAGAAACAATATTAATAAAATCTTTTTTCAGGTCATCAAGTGAACTGATCTCTTTATTGGTCAATGTTAACAATTCATATTGCTGTGCATTCTTAATAGCTGTAGATATCTGGGTCAGCATTAATTTCATAAAATT
>DAOUTP010000355.1 GCA_030626645.1 Candidatus Cloacimonadota bacterium | reverse complement strand
TCTATCTAATCCGGCAAAGATGCCGACAGCGATAGTTGTCCCCGAACGGGATATTCCGGGGAGTATTGCGAAAGCTTGAGCAAATCCTATAAGAATGGACTTTTTGATTCCAAGTTGGTGTGTCTTGATTCCCTTAGGTTCAATCTTGTCTGAAATGTATAGTATGAAACCTGTGATGATCAGCATAAAGCTCGGAATGTACAGCGAAGAGAAAGCTTTGGTGAGTGGATCTTCAAAATAAAGACCCAATATACCAGTTACAGTTGTAGCAACAATTAAGTAAAATATTGTATTTCTATTTCTTGTATGTATTGATTCTTTGTTTTTAAATAAAATGAGTGATCTGATTAAAGAAAGAATATCCTTACGGAAATAGAGCAATACTGCAAATACTGAGCCGAGATGCAAAATTATTTCAAAACTTATATCAGGATTTTTGAACTTTAAGTAATGTTCAGCAAGAACAAGATGTCCTGAGCTGCTAACAGGAAGGAACTCGGTTAATCCCTGGATTATTCCTAATAAAATTGCTTTAAAAAGTTCCATGAATTGCTGCTCCTAAATTATTTCCGGTAGCTTTGATTTGAATAATTCAGATACCGGGACCAATTCAACATTGAGTTTTTCAATCTCTTTTATGAATTCTTTTAAGAAATCATATCTGTCCTGTGTAGCACAATGTGTAATAACTAAGATCTTATCCCGATCCTTAGCCAAATATTTTAATTGCCTTAATTTTGTTGTAAGTGTTTTATCCGTTATTGATGGCGTATCCAGAAAAAATTGATTTTCACAAGTTGGGATCAGCATCTTTTTTGCAGTATCATATGCAATGGAAGATTGAGATGTGCGACTGTCTACAAAATATAGATCATGATCCTTTAAAACTTGCAGAACGCTTCTCATAACAGATTCATCTGTGGTTGCGAATGAACCCATATGATTATTAGCACCGACACACAATGGAAATTGCTTTATATAACCTTCCATTCTGCGCTTGATCTCTTTTTCTGATAGATGCACATAGATTGCATTAGCGCCAGGATTATCTCTTGGATAGCTAACCGGTTCCATTGGAATGTGGATCATCGTCTCGTGACCAGTCTCAGCAGCTCTGTTCATCACATGTTTGGAAAATTTTTGATCAGGAAGGATTGCGAAAGTAACATTACTGTTTAAGCTGCAGAAATCATCCAATAATTTATTGTTTCGAATTCCAAAATCATCAACAACTATGGCAAGTTGAGTTTTAGTTTTGGTTATACTTTGTGATTTGCTATAATACAAACTTACAAAATACTTCTGAGAATCGTGTGGATCTTCAAATTCCAGAACTTGTTTATTACCATTATTCTTCTCTTTACCGCTTAATATTTTTCCACCAATTAATTCTACTCGACCTGTAATTATTATATTAGCATAATTTAAGTCCATTTCCGAACTATCTATTCCTATAGAAATATAAATTGCATCTTCACCAATATGATTCTTATAGTTCTTTTCGGGTACTCCAAGTAGAAGTTTTGCATGGACTATTGCATCAAGAACCGATATCTCTTCCTGCTTTTGTTTAACGGATACCTTCTCTTTTTGCAGTTGAGGGTTTTTTATAAGATTTTTAATTTTATCATAATTAAATAAAATTAATATTAACATGAAACCTATAAATAGAAGAACATACAAATAATTTTTATCAATTGTATATTGTTTAACGCTCTTTCTCTTTCCCATTTTTCTCCTTCACTATAGGTTGTCTATTTTGCTAAGGAATTTGAGTCAAGTAAATAATTATTGATATTAAAATATTATTTAAAATAACTAAAATTGAAATAAAAAAAGCTGTTCGGTTTACCGAACAGCTTGAATATATGGTGGGCGCGGAGGGACTTGAACCCCCGACCACCTGCTTGTAATGCAGGCGCTCTCCCAACTGAGCTACACGCCCAAGGATTTTTGTGTTTTGAAATTAAATGGCTTGC
>DAOUTP010000133.1 GCA_030626645.1 Candidatus Cloacimonadota bacterium | reverse complement strand
GTAATTTATTTTTATTCATAATTTCTGTAGGGTCAATTCAAAGAATTGACCGCATAATCGGACGATTATGGGTAATCGTCCCTACAAGTCTAATTCTTCCACATTCTCCAACACAAACTCAACTTCCACAATTACCAATGGGAGATCGTGTTCGATGAACTGTAATTTGGCAAAATCCTTTTCGGTGGTAAGTAGAAAATCTATCTTTTTACGTTTCACATCAGCCGATATTTGCTTGATAACTTCGTTATTTTTGAAATCATAATGATCAGGAAAACGGAAGTGTTTTCCGAAGTGAAGTCCGACTTTAAGAACAGTATTTTCAAACGATGCAGGCAAACCGATCCCTGAAAGCAAAGCTAGTTTTCCTTCTGGTTGCATTGCATTTCCATCAGGGTCAGAGAATTTTTTAATTTGATATTCACCTAGTAAGATCGGTTTATTGTATTTTTGAATTTGATTTGGGATTTCTCCTTTTCCATTATAGACAATGTAGTCTGAATATTTAAGAGCTGAAAGCGGTTCACGCAGGATCCCGGACGGTAAAACAAAACCATTTCCAATTCCGCCAATAGCATTGAAAACAACAAAATCAAGATCGTGCTGAACCTTGAGATGCTGGAACGAATCATCAAGAACAATGTATTCCAAATTAGGATATTTCTTCTCCAGAAGTTGAATGGATCTTTTACGATTTTTACCGGCAATTATAGGTATTCCTGCAAGTTTGGTTGACAATAAAAAAGCTTCATCTCCTGCATCTTTAGCAAACTCGAAAACTCCATTTTCATCAGAGATCAGTTTGTTCTCATTCTCAAATTTCCCTTTATAACCACGATGTGAAACTGCTACTTTTTTGCCTTGTTTTTGCAGATATTCTGCCAGAAAAATAGTTACCGGAGTTTTGCCGCTGCCACCACTCACAATATTCCCTACGCTGATTATTTTACAACGTGATCTAAACCCTCCAGAATGCAATTTTCTACGAAATATCAGAACACAGGAATAGATAATTGATAACGGCCAGAGCAGGTAAGACAGCAGAGATTTTTTATATAAATTCTTTTCTATCAATTTTTGCATTTTATCACCGTGATTATTTCACTCATTCCAAATTTTCCAGTTTGGAATGGAATAATACAGGAAGCTTCTGCTTCCAATTTAATGAAGTAGAAACTTCATAATTTACTACCTTCCGAAGCGGAAGCTTCGGAAGGAGAATCAGATAATGGATTCGTTTCATCTTTCTCACCACACATAAGAAATATAAATATTACTGAGAAACCATTTAAAACCAACGTCCCATTCTAATCGAATATAGGAATCATTTTTCATTTGGAAACTATACCCTAAACCAACAGCCAGATTGATAAAACCGGTTGTAATTATGCCTTCATCATCATCGGAATTTGGTCCACCAGGATTAAACGTCCAATCTTCCATCTGAATGAAATCAAAACCGAAATTCCACAATCCGAAGAATCCATGTTTAGTATTCCTTAAGAAATAAGTATTATTGCGAGTAGCAATGCCATAAACTTTGTAAGCACTAAAAGTATCGCAAGCATGAAGATAGATGATCGCTTCTTGTAAATGCTGATTTTCTAGTTTATAAGTTGATGCTAATCCCAAACAAATCCTTGGAGAAATGAGGGGACTGATCGAGATATATTTTTGATTAAATTTAATTTTAATACTGTCATTTGTGACCGGAGTTTTAGTTTGTGCCAACAGAATGCTGCCAGCTAAAATGAAAAATAAAATTAAAATATACTTTTTGCTATGTTTATTCACTTCTTCACCACACGTAACTTAAATACAAATTACTGATCAAGATCTTTAAACCGACATCAGCAGAAAGTCTGAAATAATGACCATCATTTAGTTTCCAACTGTATCCACATCCAATTGCCAGATCCGGAAAAACAAGCCAGCGTGGATTTGAAGGACTTGAACCTCCCGGATCAAGACCAAGATCAATATAAATAGACTCAATTCCTAAATTGAAAAACCAGTTAAATCCACTGTAGTCAGCTTTATTAAAATATGCACTTTTGTATTTAATACCCCAGAAATGAATTTCGTAAAAATCTTCCACATCTTTTTCAAAAACATGTGGAATTAAGTCAGCATGAAGAATAAAAGTTCCTTCATGATAGAATTTCTTTAGCTTAGAACAGTGGGATAGTCCAATCCCTACATCAGCAACAACAACTGGCGATAAGTAGAATTCAAAATTAAATTCATCCCAATTTATTTTTTCCGATTCCACTTCTTCTTGAAGAGTTGGTTCTTCTGAAAAAAGTGAAACAAATATGAAAAGGAACAGCAAAATAATTAATGTACTTTTCATTTTTCCTTCATTTCCCTTAATCTGAACTTTCTTTGTTCGTTTTTGCCTGCCTTGGCGTAGTGTAACGAAGACAGGTTTGTTATTACATTTTCTTTTTCGTGTTCCTTCGTGTTAATTCGTGGTTTCATATTTTTAAAATTCAATTCCCTTTCTTGCTTCTACACCAAGCACAAAATAGTGTTTTATCTCTTTCATTTCGGTAACCAATGAAGCACGATGCAAAACTTCATTTTTGGCATATCTGCCCGTCATGATGATCTCAGCATCAGTATCCATTTCCATTAGCTCTATCTGTTTTTCCAATGATAGTAATTTCCATTTTACCGCTACATTTATCTCATCGATCACAATAACATCGTATTTTTTGGAAGTGATTACTTTCATGCATTTATCGTAAGCTTTTTCCGCTTCATCAAAATCAATTTTTGATGGATTTTCCGGATTCACCAATTGTGCAGTTCCAAATTGGAAAATATCCAATCCATCCTGTTTAGAAAGGAACTTAATCTCTCCGTATTCAAAATTCTTTTTCATAAACTGGATCAAACATGCATTCTTATCCTGCCCCAATGCTCTGATGATCAAGCCCAGAGCAGCGGTTGTTTTACCTTTTCCATTTCCGGTATAAATTTGTATCATAATTTTCCTTAATGTACCACTAACTACCAAAGTAATTTTTTCATATTACACTTATTGTGCTTAATAATATTAATGTCAACTATCTTATCACAAACAAATAACTTTTAATGTTTGATTGGCTTAAAACCAAAATTCAATTGACATTAGAAAACTTAATTAAAATGTAGAATAGAAATTGATAGGAAAAGATATGAAAAAGAAATTTGATTTTGGTCCGTATTTATATATTTTGCCGGCTGCGATAATTGTTATTGTTTTCCGCCTTGTTCCAATCATTTTATCGTTCATCGTAAGTTTTTATGATTGGACGATAACAGGTCCGGGGAAATTCATTGGACTGGAAAATTACATTATGATGTTTCATGATGGCGAATTTTGGCAATCGATGCTGAATACCTTCTATTTGGTGATTTTTGTTGTTCCCATAAGTTTAGTACTTTCGCTTGTTTTTGCAAATTTCTTAAATGGAATAGAAAAATTAAAAAGTCTTTTCCGTTCAATTTATTTCATCCCCACCGTAACCTCGATGGTTGCCATTTCTATTGTTTGGAAGATCATATTCAATCAACAAACCGGGCTGGCAAATTTCTTCTTAACCAAAATTGGATTTGATCCGATGGGCTGGCTGGCTGAGAGTAGAGGAATTAATGATATCTTCTTGAGCAGTTTAGGAATGAATTTCAGCGGTTTTATCCAAAATTTTTCGGGTGGAATTGGAATGAGTTATAATACGCTTTATCTGCTGCTTGGAGGTCCATCGCTGGCGTTATTCTGTATTATCATTGTAACTATCTGGAAAGGACTTGGCTACAATACCATCATCTACTTGGCTGGACTGCAGAACATTCCAAAAGTTTATTATGAAGCAGCAGATATCGATGGTGCAGGAAAGATCAGACAGTTTTTCAAGATCACTTGGCATATGATTTCTCCAACAACATTTTATGTTTTAATGATGACAACTATTGTAACATTCCAAGTTTTTTCACAAATTTATCTGATGACAGGTCCGCCGGTTGGAGGTCCACTTGGAACGACCAAAGTAATCGTTTACTTCCTATTTGATAAAGGATTTGGAGAAAGCAATAACTTAAGTTATGCAAGTGCTATCGCTCTTGTTCTATTTGGAATTATCTTAACTCTCACGTTATTCCAGAAACGACTTGAAAAGAAAGTTCATTATTAGGTGATCTTATGAAAAAATCAATATCATATATAATTCTTAGCGTTTGTGGTTTGTTTATGGTCATCCCGTTTATCTGGATGTTAACAACCTCTGTTAAATCTCAATTGGAAGTAAATAAAGGTAATGTCGGATTTTTACCTATCGAACATTATTCAACATACGAAGAGAATGGAAAAGTTTTTAGAATAACTTCTGTGAAGGTGGATGGAGACAGCACATATATTCATATCTTCGATGAAAATATGAATCGTATTCGTTCGTATGAAAAAGTTCTTTCATCTGATATTGAAGAAAAAACAGAAGTAAAATTGCATTTTGAGAATTATAAAGAGGCTTTTATCAAAGTTCCATTTCAACGTTATTTCATAAATACATTGTTCGTTTCATTCTCAGTCGTGTTTGGAGTGTTGATAACAGGTTCACTGGCGGCGTATGCTTTTGCGACAATGAGATTCAAGGGTAGAGATTTCATCTTCTATCTTTTCATCAGTATGATGATGGTTCCTCAACCGGTTTACTTAATTCCATCGTATGTGCTATTAAATCATCTTGGCTGGATCGACACATATAATGCACTCATCATACCCTGGATAGCAAATATATTTACGATCTTCCTGCTCCGGCAGCAATTTAAAACAATACCTGCTGAATTGTTCGATGCAGCAAGAATTGATGGTTGCGGACGCTTTCGTACTTTATGGACGTTGGTTCTACCACTTTCTAAATCTGTAATTGTCACTGCTGCAATATTTGGTTTTATTGGAAGTTGGAATAGTTTTATGTGGCCATTGATAATGACAGACAGTCCTGGTCTCAGGGTACTTCAGGTAGGTCTCAGTTATTTCTCACAAGAAGCTTCTGCACAGACATCTCTCTTAATGGCAGCTTCTACTTTTAGTATTCTGCCACTGATTATTTTATTCCTTTTTGCTCAGAAACAGATCATCGCCAGTTTTGCTTCGAGTGGGCTGAAGGGGTAGGATTTAGCAACGAACAAAACTAACAAAGTGAAAAAAAAATTGTTTTGTAGCTCGTTCACTCAGCCTAAAGGATTGGCTGATAAATCTTGAACGAGTATTTGCTCAGACAGGGAAAAAGAACAAAAAGATGCTTTTGCATCTAAAATAAAGGGAGGTTAGTATGAAATTTATTAGTAGCAGTTTGGTGGTTATAGGCACTATTTTGATACTGTTTGGTTTGATTACTTTTCTGAAAGGAAGTGCCTTTTTGGGAGTTGGGTATCCTGTAAACTATTTCCATGCAGCAACCAGCTTTCT
>DAOUTP010000147.1 GCA_030626645.1 Candidatus Cloacimonadota bacterium | reverse complement strand
CTGGTGATATTGAATTCCTTAAAACTACTTACAAAAATATGCTGACCAATAAATCTGAAGTGAATATCAGTACGATCGATTCCTTTATTAATCGGGTTTTCAGCGGAGTTATAGCACCATTCCATAACTTTGTTGATTTCAAACTCGATAACAATATTAACGATGAATATTTACCTGAGATCTTTAAGCATATCCTCAAAGATGAACAACTGGAATATTATAAAAATATTTTTCTGAATGCAAAGCAGAGAAATCTTGAATCATTCGATCAATTTATCAAAGATATCATAAATTACCGCTGGTTATTCGAGTTTATTGATCGATCAAAATATTCAGTAATCAATATTGAGGAAACTACACAAAATTGTTTCAAAAAATATACAAAACAACTTAAACTATTCCTTTTATCAATGCAAGATCAGATAGCTTTATATTTGGAGAAAAAACCTGCAGATCTGCAGCAGCTTCTGCAAAAAGATCACTTCGAAATATTAACTAACATTACAAATATTAATTTAATCAATCCTAATGAAATTGCAGATGAGTTTTCCAAAATTCTATCAGAACCGGAATTCATAAGTGAGAATCTTGATCTGCTTTTAAGTAACAAAAATATCTGGAATGGAACAAGAATTCGTAACAAAGAATTGAAGTCTGAATTTGAAGAAGTACAGCATTATTTAGCAAATTATCTTTACTATGAGAAAGCATTAATAGAAGAGTTAAATATCATTTCGCTGGCTGGAGAGATCCTTAAAGTTTATGATGAGATCAAATTCAGGGATAGAATATTTACTCATTCAGATATCAGTTATTACACTTTCAAATTTCTCTATGATAAAGATTTGTCGATCATAGAAAACAACAATGTTCTCAACATATTCTACGAGCAGCTCTCTTATAATACCCGTTTCATTCTTATCGATGAATTCCAGGATACAAGTATTTTACAATGGAGTATTTTTCAACCTCTCATCACCGAAACACTAAGTGGTATCGGGCAAAAAGATTACGGTGGACTTATCGTTGTTGGTGATGAAAAGCAGGCTATCTACGGCTGGCGTGGTGGTGAACGTAAATTACTCACGGATTTCCCTCAATTGCTTGGAATTGAAACTTTTCAGGATTCCCTTACAACTTCATATCGAAGTAAACCCATTCTTTTGAATTGGGTTAATAAATTGTTCGGTTCTAAGCATCTCACATTTGATGAATCATGGGAATATTCAGAAATAATGAGTGCAAAAGATAAAGATGGTTTTGTTCAGGTTAGTTTTAGAAATCTGGCCGAATTAGATGGAATTCAAGAAAAACAAGATCTGAACAAAGTTTATACAGAATTTATTAATGAAACGCTTATCCCACTTATTAAAGATGAAAAGATCAACCAAAGTGATACTGCAATTTTGATGCGTAAGAATAAAGAACTTGAGATGATGGCTTCGGTTTTGGATGAAAAAGGAATCGATTACATATTAGAATCTTCCGGTTCTCTTTTTGAACACAAAGCTATTAAACCAATTCTAAACATATTGAAATTCATTGTTTATGAAGATCCCATCCAGTTGGTAAAAATACTACGCTCTGATCTGGTTTTAATGCAACCCAAGAAGATGAAAGATATTTTACATCTCTACAAAACTGCTGAAGATATTGATACTTTCTTCCAACTAACATCCGATGACCATTTCCTTTCTGTTCTACAAAATATCAGGAATAAGAAGAGATCGATATCGAATTCATTAAAAACTATTTTGGAAGAATTCAATATTACGAAGTTATTCTCTACAGAGATCGAATTAAAAAACATTCATCGCTTCCTGGAAGTTGCTATTGAGTTTGAGAATAACGAGCAGAAACACAAAATTGATCTTGCCGGGTTCCTGTCATATTGCAGATCTTTAGAAGAGAAAGATGAATATTCCCAACTTGGACAGACAGTATCTAACTCCATTAAACTGCTCACAATTCATAAATCTAAAGGATTGCAATTTGAGACTGTTATTTCATTTATGAACATCCCCAAAAATCAGGGGCAGCATAATCTTGGACTTAAATTGTATTACGATTTCGAAGCTGATTTCCATTCTCTGCAGGATCATGCTCTAACCTATAATTTCGATAAGATCATCAAAAAATCTGATAAGCAGCTATTGATCGATATTGTGGATAAACGAAATAACGGTGAAGAGTTAAATAATATTTATGTAGCTCTCACCCGTGCAAAAAATAATCTATTTCTTAATATTACTTATGATAAAAAAGGAGATCTTGAAAAATTCGTAAGCAGTATAAAAAATGACAGTTCAGTTCCCAAAAACATTGCGAGAGTAGTTTATAATGAGTTTCTCGAGGATATTCAGCAAATATCAGATGTTCACCAAACTATTGAATACGGAACTCTTACAATTGATGAACTTGAGACAGAGAAAGTATCTTCTGAAATTGCAACTTCATTTTCCAAACACTTAAAATTCCTTAATTGGGATGAGATTTTTGAACGAAAATCGGAGAATATTCATCAACTCAAAACTGAGATACTGGAAAATCAGAGTATTCAAATTGGAAATATCGTGCATGAGTATCTATCTCACATTGAATATGATACTTCCAAAGCTAGACAAATCGCTATGGAAAACACTTTAGCAAAATACGGTAGTTTGTTCCACAAAAATAAAATTAATGAAATTGTATTTAAAATTAATCAATCCATTAATGATAATAATGATTATTTTAATGAAGATAATTGGGACAAAGTATTTAATGAATTTACAATTTTCGATAAATACGGTAAAGAGTCTCGTATTGATAGATTATTGATAAACACAACAGAAAAGAAAATACTGATCTTGGATTATAAGACCGGAAGACATTATGAACAGGAGCAACTTGACAAATACAAAGAGATAATTGATAAGTTGCCTGTAGTTGAAAGAGATAATTATAGTGTGGATATAAAATTTGTGGAAGTGGAAGTTTAACCTCACCCTGCTGTCCCTCTCCTGCTCCTTTGTCACAGGCGAGGGAACATGAGAAGAGCAAGAAGTTATTCTCGTTACGAAGTTGCACTTCGTAATGCGGATGTCTGCGAAGTTAAACTTCGCTTTCATTTATGTTCACAAGTCCAACTTGTGAACAAGATCAATAAAAATACAGGAGAAAATAAATATGAGTAAATTAATGGTTAGCGTTTCAGGAATACGTGGAATTTACGGTGAAAGTTTAACAGCTGAAATTGCATTGAAATATGCTGCACATTTTGGTATTTTCTCAGGTCGAGGAAAAATTGTAGTTGGTAGAGATTCACGTACAACCGGACCCGCTATGTTCAATGCAGTAACTGCTGGCTTGATGTCAGTTGGTTGTTATGTAGTTGACCTGGGAATCGTATCAACACCAACCGTGCTTCTTGCAGTGGAAGAGAGCGATGCAATGGGTGGAATTTCCATCACAGCATCACACAATTCAGCAGAATGGAATGCTATGAAATTTGTGGGTGAAAACGGAATGTTCCTCTTCCCTGAGAATGCTGATACGTTCATCAATTCTTTGGATAAACCGGTTGATTATGTTGGCTGGGATGAAATAGGTAAATTGACTAAAGACGATAATGCTGCCGAGCGACATATTGATAAAATCATGAATATTTCATATCTGAATATTAATAAGATCAAAGCAAAGAAATTCAAAGTTGTTATTGATTCCGTGAATGGAGCCGGTGGTTTGATCTCACCTCAACTTCTGAAAGAATTTGGATGTGATGTAATTGAACTAAATAGCCAGCCGACTGGAATCTTTGCACATACACCTGAGCCACTAAATAAAAATCTTAAACAATTAGAAGAAGCAGTTAAAGAACATAAAGCCGATCTCGGCTTTGCCACCGATCCCGATGTCGACCGTCTGGCAATTGTAGATGAAAATGGAAATTGCATTGGTGAAGAATTCTCACTTTTACTCTCTGAGAAATTCATCCTCTCTAAAGTTAAAGGAGATATAGTAACTAATCTGTCATCTTCGATGGCTTCGGAAGACATTGCTAAAGAATTTGGCATAAGCGTGCATCGAACCAAAGTTGGAGAGATCAACGTTGGTAAGAAGATGATGGAAATAAAAAGTCCTGTTGGTGGTGAAGGAAACGGAGGAGTTATCTGCCCGGAAGTCCATTTTACAAGAGATGCTCCAGCCGGAATGGCTGTGATTCTGGGTTATTTAGCAGAAAGCGGAAAAACTGTTTCTGAACTTGCTGGACAGATCCCAAAATACTATTTTGCTAAAAATAAAATAAAAGTAGATCCCTCAAAACTTGATACCATAATGCAAAAAGTTCCGAATATCTTCTCTGATTATAAGCTCGATACAACCGATGGAATTAAAATTCTGGGAGATAAATTCTGGATACACATTCGCAAAAGTGGAACTGAACCGATCATTCGAGTTTATGTGGAGAGTGAAACTGCTGAAAAATCGGAGCAGATTTGCCAAGATGCAATTGAGAAATTGGTGTAATTCTCCTCTTGAGAGGAGTACGGCTTTAGCCGGGAGGTGTGTGAACTCCTTGCAGTTCCTCTTTAACAAAGAGGAAACGTAGATAAGCATGAAGAAGGATGCTGTTATTCTGATGATTTTTTCTTCTTCTTGTTCCCAAAGCCCTCTTTGGGAACGCAACGAAGGTGCAAAACCCCAGTTTTGCAAATGCGAGTTGAGCATAAACCATAGGAGACGTCATGAACAATAAAGGAATAAATAACCTCAGCATCCAAGCCAGAGTAGAAGAGCTAAACGATTTTGCTCTTTTGCACCATAAATTCGGTAATCTGGCATTTAGAGCAATTCAGAAAAACAACTATTATTCCGGTTTTGCAATTGGAATGGAAAGATTAACAAAACTCATTAAAGAAGATAAATTCAACATCGCAGAATTTCGTAGCAATCCCATAGAAGGAGTTCGTGAATTTCTGCAT
>DAOUTP010000080.1 GCA_030626645.1 Candidatus Cloacimonadota bacterium | reverse complement strand
TAATTTACCCAGTTTTTCTGCTTGTTCAGTAAGATTTTCTTCTTCAATAACTTCCAAAGCAGCTTTGGCAACTGTACAGGCGAGCGGGAATCCACCAAAGGTAGAACCATGTTCGCCAGGTTTGATAGTAAGCATGATCTCTTTGGATGAAAGCACTGCTGAAACAGGAAGAACACCACCTGAGATCGCTTTTCCCAAGATCACAATGTCCGGTTTGATCCCAGAATAATCACAACAAAGAAGTCGACCTGTTCTTGCGATACCAGTTTGAACTTCGTCTGCCACAAATAACACATTATGTTTTTTACAAATATCATAACAATTTTTTATGTAGTTCTCATCGGGAACAAAAACGCCAGCTTCACCTTGAATTGGCTCAACAATAAAAGCTGCAACATTCTTTCCCTGTTTTTGCAAAATATCTTCCAATGCTTGTGTGTTATTATAAGAAATTTTTTCAATTCCGGGTGTGAAAGGTCCAAATCCTATTCTACAATCAGGATCTGTAGAAGCTGAAACAATTGTAATTGTTCTTCCATGAAAATTGCCCTTAGCAAAAATGATGATCGCTTTATCTTCCTCAATCCCCTTTTTCTCATATCCCCATTTACGTGAAAGTTTGATAGCTGTTTCCACAGCTTCAGCACCTGTATTCATAGGTAGAACCATTTCATATCCAAAAAATTCAGTAATGAATTTTTCATATTCACCCAATTTATTATTAAAGAAAGCACGAGAAGTAAGTGTAAGAATATTTGCCTGATCTGCAAGTGCGTTAATGATCTTTGGGTGGCAATGTCCCTGATTTACAGCAGAATATGCTGAGAGAAAATCGTAATATACGTTTCCTTCCGGATCCCATACTTTTGCTCCTTCACCTTTTGCCAAAACTACCGGCAATGGATGATAATTGTGTGCACCGTAAGTCTCTTCCAAATTCATAGCTTCTTTACTGCTGATGTTACCGAATACTAATTTATCTGCCATAATATCTCCTGAATTTATAATTATTATTGATTTCCTTTTCTTAAAATAAGCTTTGATGTCAATTTTTTTCTTTGCAATGATTTGCTTGACATTCAAGGGCATGAATTTTGGATTACAAAAATGAAAGAAGCGGGATTATGAAAGCAGATTGGAAGAATACAGCAGTAATTGTTCCCATATATAATTCAGAAAAATATTTGCAGGAATTATATAAGAGGATCACAGAATATTTTCCTTTAGAAAGCATATTTGCAGTTAATGATGCATCGGAGGATAATTCCAAAGAAATTTGCCGGAAGATAGGTGTGAATTTGATAGATCTGAAAGTTAATTGCGGCAAAGGAAACGCTTTACAGATAGGATTTAAAGCGGCTATAGAGGAAGATTATAAATTTGCTTTTACAATTGATAGCGACTTGCAGCATAAGCCGGAGGATTTTCCCGATTTCATTAAAAAACAGAATGAACTTGATCTGGCTCTGGTAATTGGGAAGAGAGATTTCTCACATAAGAGTATGCCGTTCCAACGGATTTGCAGTAATACGCTTACCAGCTGGGTTGTAACGAGAGTATCAAAACAAAAGATACTTGATTCACAATGTGGATTCAGATTATATAATTTGGAAATATTGGAAGGAATGGAGTTTCAAACCAGACGTTATCAATTTGAAACTGAGATCATCCTGAAAATTGCAAAAAAGAAAGGAAAGGTCGATTTTATCCCTATCGAGACTATTTATGACGGACAGAAAAGTTATATTTCAGGTATGCGGGATATTAAGAATTTTATTAAGATCGTACTTTATGAGATGAAGAATTAATGGAGATATAATGAAAATATTACTTACTAATGATGATGGCTATAATGCACCGGGGATCATATGTCTAGCAGATGAGTTAAAAAAGAACGGACACGATATTATTATTGCAGCACCACTTAAACAGCAGAGTGCAAAATCCCACTCGATCTCACTCTTTAAACCCATGCGAATAATTGAGAAAAAAGAAAAACACTTTGCAATTTCAGGTACTCCTGCCGATTGCATGATACTGGCTTCACAACTATTAGTAGATGAATCGATAGATCTGGTTATTTCGGGGATAAATGCCGGACAAAATATGGGTGAGGATGTGTTATATTCAGGGACTGTAGCAGCAGCAATAGAAGCAATGTTTCTAGGCTATAAATCGATTGCCATTTCGCTTGCATCTTACAAAGATCAAAAATTTATTACTGCTGCCAGATATTTATGTGAAATGCTAAAAAACGGTATCCATAAGGAAATTGCTAAGAATGAAGTGTTGAATATAAATGTTCCAAATTTAGAATATAATGAGATCAAAGGAACCAGAGTTACCTGCATCGGACACCGAATATATTACAATTTTGTTCGTAAGGAGAAAGATGAGAATGGTGAGACAGTATATTTTATTGGAGGTGATGAGCCACACTGGACACAAATAGAAAATTCCGATGCTAATGCTGTGAAGAATGGTTATATCTCCATCACACCAATCGCTCCTGATTTCACAAAAAAAGATTCATTCGGGCAGATCATCTCCTGGATAAAGAAAACAAATAGGATTAAGTAAAAAATGAAACATAGATCTTCATGTGAAAATATGATCAAATATCAGCTTGTTACTCGTGGAATAAATGATGAAAATGTATTAAAGGCATTTCTCGAAGTTCCTCGTCATCGTTTCGTACCAGATGAGATCAAGCATCTTGCTTACAATGATTCACCCCTCAGCATTGGTGAAGGACAAACAATTTCTCAACCATATATTGTAGCATTGATGATGCAGATATTAGAACTCAAAAGTAGTGATAAAGTACTTGAAATTGGAACTGGCTCAGGTTATCAAACGGCTCTACTCGCTGAGATTGTTAATGAAGTCTTTACTGTGGAACGGATTAACTCACTCATTCGAGATGCTGAAGATTTACTAAATAAAATGAACTATAAAAATATTTATTATAAATATGGAGATGGGACTCTGGGTTGGAAAGATGGAATTCCCATCCAAAATGAGTTTGATAAAATTATAGTTGCTGCTGCTGCACCTGATATACCGGAAAGTTTGACCAGCCAACTTGCTATGAACGGCAAACTTATCATTCCAACCGGAAATAGAACTTTTCAGCAACTTGTTGTAATAACCAGAACCGAGGATGGCTACATTCATACAAATGAAGGCGGATGTACATTTGTTCCGCTTATCGGAGATGAAGGGTGGCAGGAATGAAAAGACTATTATTAGTTATTATTTTACTGTGCATCTCATTTTCTATTTTTGCAGATGAAGGGATAAAAGAGAAATTTAAAACATCAATTGATAAGATCGAAGCTCCAGATGAGATCAAAGTTTTCCTGATTGCTATGATACCCATTTTTGAATTACGTGGGGCAATACCAATAGGAATGCTGAAATATGAACTTCCTCTATGGAAAGTTATCCCAATTGCCCTTGCCGGGAATATGTTCCCGATATTTTTTATACTCCTATTTTTTGATTTTGTTACAAAAATTTGTTTCAAAGTTCCATTCTTAAAAAAAATATTAGAAGCAATTTTTGCCAGAACACGTCGAAAAACTGAAGTTATCCAAAAATATGAGGAGATCGGATTAATGCTGTTCGTAGCTATCCCATTACCAATTACTGGTGCATGGACAGGTTCTCTTGCAGCATATCTTTTCGGGCTGAAATTCTGGAAATCCATCCTTTTCATTTTTCTGGGAGTATGCATTGCTGCGGTTGTTGTAACATTGCTTTCATCGTTAAAATGGATCGGGGCAGGTATTGCAGTTGTTGCACTTATTGTTGTGTTTATTTATAATCAGATAAAGAAAAAGAAAACTTAGCCACAAAGGCTCAAAGATACAAAGAGAAGACTAAAGAATAAAATGCAAAGAGTAATACTTGAATTGGATCTGATCGTGTCCTTTGTGTCTTAGTGGCAGCAGAAGCTGCATGAGTTAGTGCTTTACGAAGCAGAAGCTTCGTAAAGAGATTGGAAAAATTTAGAATAGAATTCTCATTCCTAACTTTCCAGTTGGGAATGGAGTAATGATCGAAGCTTTTGCTTCGCGAAATAGGAAACACAATTATGAGAAGTAGCTACAAAGTTGTTGAAGAAAATGGGGTTTATTTTGTAACTTCCACAATAGTTGAATGGATTCCCATTTTTACACATGAAAAGTACTTTAAAATAATTGTTGATTCGCTCAATTATTGTAAAAGTGAAAAAGATCTGAAAATCTATTTCTATGTGGTTATGGATAACCACATTCACTTGATAGTTAAACATCCAAAATTATCAGATTTGATGAGTTCATTAAAAGGATTTACTGCTGATAAAATATTAGAAGAATTACATAAAGATAATTATAAATGGAAACTTGATCTATTTAAGTACTATCGCAAAAAATTTAAATCGACTAATTATCAAGTTTGGCAAGAAGGTTTTCACCCGCAGTTAATTTCTTCAAAAAAAATGCTTGCACAGAAAGTTGAGTATTTACACAATAATCCAGTGAAACGTGGTTTTGTTAATAATCATGAAGATTGGAAATATAGTTCAGCTAATAATCGTTATTGGGATGGTTCATTGATTATCGAGTTGAATGAGATAGAGTTTTAGTGGCAGCAGAAGCTGCATGAGTTAGTGCTTTACGAAGCAGAAGCTTCGTAAAGAGAGTAGAACCATAATTTGGAGGAAGCCATGAAAAAATTATTATTGAGTTTTTGTTTATTATTTTTAACCATTTCTGTGTCAGCCACAGATGTTTCAGGAAATCAATCCGGAACATGGAATCTGGCTGGAAGTCCGTATAACGTAGTTGGAGAGATCATAGTTCCTTCCAACGAAACTCTGCAAATTGATGCTGGTGTCGAAATTATTGCAATGGGAGATTATAAGATCACAGCTTTAGGAAATATTTTGGCCAGCGGTGCGCTGAATGATACTATTAGGTTTTATGGAAATGGAGGATTAAACTGGGGAGGACTGCGTCTGGAAGATGAAGTAACAACCAGCCAATTCAATTACTGCCGCATTTCCAATACAGATGATACAAACGATTATGGAATTCAATCTATAAATAGTCCGATTTTAATTAATAACTCTTACTTTGATGATCACCAAAAAGCAATTTCATTTTCTGCTCTTTCGGCTACCACGCCTTCCTACATGGAAATAAAGAATTCTAAAATTGCCTACGTACAGAAAAGCGGGATTACAATTACTGATAATTCCAATGTGCTGATAGATTCCTGCGAAGTAACACGGTGTGGTTTGGGAACCTCTTTCTATGGAGCTATCCAGCTTTCACTGCAAAGCAATTCCCATTCCTGCAGTCCTGTTATCACAAACAATTATATTCATCATAACGATAAACAGGGTATCACTTTGGCAAATCTATACGGTTACGATAACATGGCTCCAACTGTAGAATACAATGAAGTTTGTTACAATTATACCGGCATATATTTATATGTTGGCAAAGGTTATTATAAAGGGAATCATATTCACCACAATTTTGTAGAAAATAATGCAGATTCCGGAGCCGGTGTGATGCTTTATGGAAATGGAGCCGATGCCATTTTTACTTATAACGAAGTAAATAATAATTACACAGGATTCTATCTAACAAACGGAGCAACAGCTAATCTGGGTTATTTGAACAACGGAGTTACGGATGATAATGGATATAATCAAATATATAACAATGAGTTTTATACTGGTGAGATCTTTAGTGTTTATAATGCCAGCGCACTTGATATGAAAGCAGAAAACAATTACTGGGATAGTGATGATCCTGAAGTAATTGATATTACTATTATTGATGGTAATGATGATCCTGCTTATGGGATCGTGGATTACGAACCACATCTTTCTCCTTATCCTCCTCCAACTAACGTTTATGTAGCTGAAATTATTTGGACAGTATTTTGGGAATATCCGGAAGCTTCAAATCTTACGTTAATTGGTTACAATGTATATCTTGATGATATGGGAACTATTTTTGCCACAGTTGGTATTGATGTATTTGAATATCAATTCGAAGATCTTGTTGTTGGGAATGATTATATTGCCGGAGTTTCAGCCGTTTATGAAGAGGGTGAATCTGAGATAGTTGAATATCCATTTAGTACAATGGGTGATCCACCTAATCCACCATTAAATGTTGTTTTAAATCACTTACTCGGGATTGTTTTCTGGGACTCTCCGGAACCTTCAAATCTTACGTTAATTGGTTACAATGTATATCTTGATGATATGGGAACTATTTTTGCCACAGTTGGTATTGATGTATTTGAATATCAATATACTGGTCTTGTGTGGGGTCAGGATTATGTTGCTGGAGTTTCTGCTGTTTATGAAGAAGGCGAGTCGGAGATCGTTGAGGTTGGCTCATTCTGGCCTCCGCATATTTGTAATCCACCAACTAATGCAACTTATTAGATAATTAATGAATATGTTCATCTAACCTGGCAGGAACCTGAACCGGGAAGTTCGCATCCATTTATTAATTATAGAATATACTTGGATGGAGAGTTAGAAGAAGAGACTACCGAACTTTACTACGATATAGCTGATCTCGTTAGTGGACAAACCTATTATGTAGGACTCACAGCTTTTTATGAGTATTTATTTGAGTCCGATCCAATTGAATTTGAAATTACTTTTACCGGAGTAGATCAGGGAAGCATTCAACCAATTACCGAACTTCACCAGAATTATCCCAACCCCTTCAACCCGACAACAACGATCTCGTTTTCTCTCACCGCAAAGGACGCTAAGAACGCAAAGGTTGAAATTTTTAATTTGAAGGGTCAGAAAATGAAAGAATTCACAATCCCTCATTCCTCATCCCTCATCCCTAATCAAATCATCTGGAACGGAACTGATCAAAATAATCAGCCTGTATCCAGCGGAGTTTATTTCTATAAATTGGTTTCCAACGGCAAAGATATAGCTTCCAAAAAAATGTTATTGTTAAAATAAAAAGATAAATAAAAGGTAATTAAAACAATAAATCAAAGAGTATTATTTTAATTTATTGACACACACTTTCTAAATACTGTTTTTGTAATTAGTAATAATCTATGAAGAGGTATTAAATGAGTTTACTGGATAAAGTTCAGGAATTTACTAAAGCAAAAGAACTAATCGCACTTGGTCATTACCCGTATTTCAGGATTATTGATTCTGAGCAGGATACGGAAGTAATGTGTAATGGCAAAAAGATGTTGATGATGGGATCGAATAGTTATTTGGGGCTTACAAATCATCCGCGTGTAATAGAAGCTGCCAAAAAAGCAACCGATAAATATGGAACAGGATGCGCCGGCTCCAGATTTCTCAACGGAACACTTGATATCCATATAGAATTGGAAGCTGAACTTGCTAAATTAGTTGGGAAGGAAGATTCGCTGGCTTTTGCTGCTGGTTATATGGTAAATCTTGGTACAATATCTGCTATGGTAGATCGTGATGAATTCATCGTTACAGATAAATTTGATCATGCTTCTATTCTAGATGGATGTGCTCTTTCTCCAGGTAAAATGGTGCGATATAATCATAACAATATGAAGCATTTGGATACTGTGCTGGAAAAGAAAGTTGCAGGCAAAGGTGCCCTAATTGTTGTTGATGG